>NZ_JAPNLE010000007.1:600000-811555 GCF_026627925.1 Cupriavidus sp. D39 | reverse complement strand
CGGAACGTGTCAATGACTTTGCGTCACCTGGCTTCATGAATTTACTGTGCCGGACTGTGGTGTGTTTGGGGTAATGGCCTCCGATGGGGGCGGGTTGATCCAGACTGCTGTGGGCAGCCGCGGTGGTTCAGGGCGACGCCCTTTAAATCTGTTTGGGGACGCCCGGAATGCTGTGTCGAGTGCTGCCTGACGGGTGAGGTGCAACTCCTGGGCGAGCCCATAATGAACGCTGTGCGGCGTCATGAATCCGATGCCCGAGTGCCGATGCACGGTGTTGTACCAGGCGAAGAATGCCTGGCAGTGGGCGCGCGCATCCTCAATGCAGCCGAAGCGCGCGGGGAAGTCCGGGCGGTACTTCATCGTCTTGAACTGCGACTCCGAGAAGGGATTATCGTCAGATACGTGAGGCCGGCTGTGGCTTTTGGTGATGTCCAGGTCGACCAGCAACGCGGCCACCGGTTTAGAGCGCATGCTGGCACCGCGATCGGCATGAAGCGTGAGCACGCCGGGGGCGATATCGTGGCGTGCCACGCTGTCGGCGATGAGCTGTTCAGCGAGCTCCGCGCTCTCGCGCCCGGCGATCAACCAGCCCACGACATGGCGGCTGAAGATGTCCAGGATGACGTAGAGGTGGAAGCACGTCCACCTGGCTGGCCCTTTGAGTTTGGTGATGTCCCACGACCACACCTGGTTAGGCGCGCGCGCCAGCAACTCAGGCTTGACGTAGGCCGGATGGACAAGCTGGTTGCGTCGCTCGCGCGAGCCGCCATTGGCCGCGAGCAACCGGTACATGGTGCGCACCGAGCCCAGGTAGCGGCCCTCGTCGAGCAACGTGGCGTGTAGCGCCGCCGGCGCGGTGTCGGCGAAGCGCTCGCTGTTAAGGGTGTCCAGCAGCACCTGGTTTTCCAGGGCATCCAGAGCCAACGGTGGCCGGGGCCGGGCAGTGGACCGTGGCAGTGGACCGATGAAGGCCATGCGACGCAGGTGGGCCCGCTGCCGGGCAGGCGTGCCGCGCGGCACGCCCAGGGCATGGCAGGCCGCGCTCGCGCCCAGGGCCGGAGTGAGCTCTTGCACAGCCGCCATTACGGCTTGTCGGTGTCGTCGTCGATCGGATTGCCCAGCAAGGCTGCAAGTTTTTTGGACGTCGATCACCAGCAGCGCCTTGTCGAGTCGCCTCCTGAGATTATCGCGCTCGCGCGTGAGCTGCGCGATGTGCCGCGCCTCGGCCCGAGTCTCGTCGAATTTGGGTCCGCGCTTTTGTGGGGCAAGGGCAGCCAGTTCGGCAGCCTCGCGCTGGCGCCGCCACGTGCTCAAGGATGACGAGTACACGCCTTCATGGCGCATCAGCGCGCCGATCTCTCCGGGCTTGGTGCAGCGGTCAGCCGCCTCCAGTATGCGGCGCTTGTCGGCGTTGGAAAATTGCCTGCGCCGAGCGCGAGCAACGACCTCTGAATCGGTGCCGGACGCTGACGCCAGCGTCGCCGATCCGGGCGCCTCTTCAGTCGCCCTACGGGCTCCTTGCGTTGCGCCCGGATCGGACACATTCTTGACGGCGGCCATCGTTGCCTTGGATGAGCTTGTTGACGGTCATACCTACCTCGTTGCTCACTAATCTATCAGGGATAGGTGACGCACGTCATATTGGCACGGGGGGCGCTCGGCGGCCATTCCGAAGACTTCCTTGAGCACCAGGTGTTGAGGATCGTTAATTCCGTTCGCGGTGACCGCTCTATCCGCTAGCAATCACATGGCTGTAAACCATTGATCTATATTGCGAAACGGCCGTTCAGTGGCGATTTTTGCCGTTGTGCAAGAGCAACGCCATTTTCCGTCCATGTCCAACGATTCCGCTAATACGGCGCAGCGGATCATTAATTCGGCTAACACGGGCTACGCCCAGCCGGTGTCGGCGAAATTCTATTGCTGGCCGGGCAGGGCGGACGGGGAGGGTGATAGTTCGGTAGAGCCATGCGTATGACCTCGCGAAAGTTCGGAAAAATAGGGGTATTCTGGCGATCCGCGTTCACGCCACGACCTGCGCGCCAGGGAGATCTCCATTGAAAGCACTCGCGAGCATCGGCAGGAGAAGAGCGTTTTTCCTTCATCTATCCTGGCTGGCACCCACATTTGCGGAATTTGAGGTCGCCATTAGCCGAAATAACGATCTGCAACAGCGGACGCATTCACACACGTGTATATTTCCCGGGATTGCCGGCACCAGGGACCCACGAAACCGCACGCACGCACGCTTCGAATGTGGTCGCCCCCGGTGGTAGGCTTCCAGCCGTTGCAGTGGCGTGCCTAGCTGGCCACGCGCAGCAATCTTACTTGGGCAGCGTAACCAATACGGCCATTGCCAACTTCGGCAGCTGACCCGCCCTTTCTGCGACACAACCCTATCGGGTGCTCATGTAGGCGGCAAACAGCGCCGGCTGCAAACCGCGCAATTCCTTGCGCCGTTCAACTAGCTCATGGTGGCGACCGTGCCGCTCCAAGTTCAGCAGTTCGAGCAGCAAGCGCATCGCACGCTCAGGCGAGCTTTGAGTGGACTTCTGTGTCTGACGCAGCAGGTTCGCTAGGCCCGGTTTCTCGATCAAGGCCCAGGCGGGAAACCACACCAGATCCTCGACGGCACCAGCTCCCTCGAAGCGAGCGTCGAACGTCTTGCGCAGCGTAGTCAGACAGGAGTCGTTTAGGCGGTGCATCAGTCCGTCAAGACGGCTTGCCGAAAGCCACGCGAGCTCGGCCAACAGCGGCCAGATGGCTTCCAGTCCATGCTGGTGATATTGCGCCTCTGCCATCCAGCACAGCGTAGTGGGAATGCGGCGCCACGATGCAATACGGGCGATGGCTTCTTGTGCCGCTACCCAGTCCCCGACCTTGATCCACAAGGGCGCTGCATGGGCATCGTGCTCGTTGCGGCACAACGGCAAGTGCTCAGCGGCGTGCGCGAGCGCTCGCCAAAACGGCGCGAGCCATGCACTGCCGGCAGTGTCACCAAACACGCGGGCAGCAGCCGGCATGACCTCGCAGGTGATCTCGCCATGCGCTTGTCGTAGTGCATCGTGGTCGCTAAAACGCTCTGGCCTTGGTTCCTCGAGGGCTCGAGTCAGCGTACTAAGGGCAGGGAGAAGATCGTCGGAAGGACACTCGCTGAGCAATAGCTGCAACGCACCACGCGCAGCAACCGCATCGCGGCGCTGCAGGGCGTCGGCAACATCATTGCGTAGCATCACGTCGCGGCTGTGAGCAAAGATATCGAGTTGCATCGACTTCAACACCCAGAATAATGTGACCGTTCAAGGCATGAGGAGGGATTCTAATCCATCTGGCTGCTCAGGAGCAGGTGGGAGTGGCCGCATCGGCGGCGACCAGGCGGAAACCTCGCCGGCGCGGCCGATGGGTGAATACGCGCTGGAGTGGCCAATGGGAGGCCAGGGGGAAGTGCTTACTCTGTCCATACCGAATCCACTTCCCGCATCAAGCGCCCGGCGAGAATATAGTCGCCCAGCTTGGATGCCTTTGCCTCGAGGCTCTCCAACTCAGCTGCAGGCAGCTCGGACAGATCAAATTGACAGTAGAGGTTTCGCTGCCGGAAGGTCGTTTTTGGCCGCATCAGGCCGGCGACCAATGCCGCCGGCGATTTGACTGCGATGTTCTCTTGTCCGCGATATTCCACGCGGATCCCTGCCTTCTGGCCGAGCCGACCCAGTTCAATCGCGTCCTGCCAGCCAGCCTCATAGTCCAGCTCCACCACGGTCACGCCTTCCGTCCCCAGGAGTCTTAGTGCCTCCCCTTTGGTGCCAGCTCGTGCTGTCGCCATTGACTTCTCCACTCACATTCTTGGCGCATTTGGGCAACACCCTATGCTCCCACAGTATTGTAATCGCCGGCAGAGCCTCGAGCTCGATAGCCCTTTCCGGCGATTGACATCCGCGGGGGCTGTGGAATGTGGGGGCAGACCAGGTGGGCAAGGGGAGGGGAGGGAGCTGCGATGTCTCAGAACGCGCTTTATTCAGCTTGTGGGATGCCAGCCATGGCATGGCATTGGGCAATTCTCCCCGGTGCCACGGTCATAGCCGGAGCCCTTGTAGGCTTCGAGTTCGGCAAATTCAGCTCGGGGCAGCCAAGCATCGGCGAGTACTTCTTCGTGCTTACCTCATTCTGCACTGGTAACGCGCATTGAATTCACCACTCAGTTGCTATCGCCCCTTTTCCGACGGAGGAAGAATAGGTCGGGGGGGTTGTATTCACAGAAGCTATCTCTGTTCCGGCCAAGATCATCCGGGCGGGCTAGATTCACAGAGTTAGTGAAAATATGGCGAAATGCTGTAGGATAATCGAACTGTTATTGATAGATGGAGACCGAGATGGCTACCTACAAACAATTGCTAGCAGAAAAGGAAAAGCTGGAAACCCAGCTCGCCGAGGTTCGTCAAAGCGAGGTCGCCGGCGTCATTGAGAAAATCCAGGCTTTGATGGCAGAGTACGAACTCACCGTCGATGACTTGGCGCCGAAACGACGCCGTGGACGCCCGGCGGCTAGTGACAAGCCTAAAGCTGCGGCGAAGGAGAAGACCTCGCTGCCGCCAAAGTACATGGACCCCAAGACTGGGGTCACCTGGACCGGCCGTGGTCGGGCACCGGCGTGGCTGGGCAAGAATCGCGACAAGTTTCTGATTCCAGATGCATGAGCCCTTCTAGCGCAGCCCCAAGATGGTGTTGCGCGCCGTTCCTGAGGTTCAATGTAACGCCGCCGCGGCCCCGCAACACTTTTTGAACTTCATGCCGCTACCGCAGGGGCACGGGTCGTTGCGACCGATTTTCGGCGACGAGCGTTGAATCGTGGTCGCGAGCTGCCGTTCATGAACGGCCTTCCGGTATGGGAGCCAGTAGCGATAGATGGCGGCAGTGCTCGTCGGGATCTGTTTCGCCAGCTCTTCACGTTGATCCGGCCAGCGAGTCAGCGCCTCCTCCTCGGGCGTGACCTCGTCCGCGCCGAGCAAGTACAGCGGGCGCAGCCATTCCTGCCCGCGGGCATCGTCGAATAGCTGCTGCCAGTCCTGTTTGCGCAGCGCAATGCCCTGCATAAAGCCGTGTGCCCACGATTCACCGTCAATGTGCTCTCGTGTATCGTCCGGGCAGGTCATGGTATCGAACATCGGTTCGAAAACGTCCGGATCGTTCTCCAGAGACCAGACGATGCCGTTGAAATGCCGTAGGATCAAGTCAGAGATGCGCTGTGCCTGATCCTTCGTCTTGAAATGCGGCGCATCTTCCTTTTCCGGCCCCCATATGCCCGGCAGCACCTGGCTTGGCAGCAGGGTCGTCGGCCCTATGGCGGTGGCGGTCAAATATCCATCTAGCCCCGCGAGCATCAGTGTGGTATCCGACGTCGCATCGGAGATGAGGAACTGGTCGAGCTCGTCCAGTTCCTCGTCGGACAGGGGAGCCATCATTCGGAGGGTGTCCGAGAGCGAGGTCGGCATGATACGTATTTGGCGGGGTAAAAGGGGTGCATTTTACGCTGCCGACGTCAGCGGATGGGGTTGCCTGCTGGCGTATCTCGTTAGCCACGCCCGCCTATGGCGCCGCGGGTGGGGCTACGTCGGCTATCTGCTGCAGCGCTGCCTGCTCCTGATACCATTGCTGTAATTCCACCACCATCAGCAAGCAGGACCGGCGCCATATCAAGGAACTCGAGCGCGATCTGCTCCGCAAGAATGCCGCGCTGGCCGAGACGGCGGCCTTACTGGTGCTGTCAAAAAATCTGCAGAGCGGTGCGAGGAGGACCTTAAGTAGTTATCCCCAAGCCCAGAATGCGAATCAGAGCCCGGAATTTCTCTTCGTTCTCCAGCCTGACTACCAGTTGGCGATCGCCTGCGCGCAGACACAAACCGGCGGTTTCTTTTCGCGTGGCAATCATGACGGCAGTTTCCGCATCTTCACAATCGATCAGTAGTGTGGTGCCTATGATTCGCAGTGCTTTGCCCTGTTTCTGGCTGGTCTTGATGAAGGATTCCACTTTTTCTGGCAGGGGCTGGTCATCCCGAGCCTGAAGAAACGCGCGAAGTTCCGTGATGTCATGCCCTTTTTCAATGGCATCAAGGGCCTTTTGACGGTCGAGTCGCCAACTTTTCCCCGCCTCCTCGACGGACCAAGTCTCCAGTGTCAGGGATTCTTCCGCCGACAGGTGGCCTCCCACGACATTCACTTGTAAACCAGGTGAAACCGAAAGCCTGACGCTGAGCTGGATCGGAGTGGGCGTGTAGTCCTCGCTTATGCCGAGGCAATACGCACCCAGCGGCGTCAGGCGGAAATAGATCAGACCATCGTAGCGGCTGAGGAATTCCAGGTCGTCCGTCCCCCACACGTTGCTAAAGTCTTGCCGGGCCTCGTTGGGGGCAATGTAAGCGACGTCGATGATGCCTAGGGTAGCGGCGTATTCGAACAGGAAACAGAGCAGATAGCGGAACTGCAGAATTGCCCAAGCATTGTGGCCGTCGTAGCCCAGGCTGCCATATTGCTGATCGACGATGTAGAGCTTCCACGGGTCGTGCGCAACGTCAAATGTGTGACCGGTGGCCTGCATGAATCGGGAAAAATCATCGACATTGATCCAAGCTCCGACCGGACAGCGCTGCAGGATTTCGTTGATGACGGCACGACGCGGTGCCGCGGCAGTCATGACGCGGCCCTTCGATTTCTGGCCCTTGATGATGTCTATGCGACTGAACTCGTCGAATTGACTGGATTTAAGCCACTTTCTCCAAATTGTGCGCAACACGCTGGCTGGGGAGGCAGTCAACGCTTTCAGCCCCGCCGTGCTCAAAGCCAGTTTGCTACCGTTGCGTTGCACCAGTCCGGCGGCCTGAAGCAGCAGCGGCCACGAGAACGCCTTAAGCGGCCCAATGTCCTGATCCCTTTGATCTTGCTTGGGCTGGTGGGCGTAGAAATCGCCACCGACCAGCTTCTCCGTCAATAGGCGCAGCGTCGTCGCGCCGGGGTGCGATGTCTTGTCGCTGACCTGGATCTTGCCCTGATCCGCTAGCCGCAGCAGAACCGACAGATCCACAATCGCATCGCGCTCGCTGCTTCGCACCGTCAGCGGATCTTCACCGAGCATCTCAGGAAGCGTACCGATCGTATTCAGTCGGATGGGCTCAGGCTGAGGCACTAACGTCCTTAGTCGCTCGTATAGATCGACGGGCAGACTGTAACCCCCATCTTCACGGTACAAGAAAAGGCCCAATGCCGTCGGCGGTCCATAATGCGAATAGCGGCTGCCATTCTCCTTGATCGTGAAATCGGGCAGCCGCCCGTATTTCGCCCGGAACCGAGTTTCATGAAAGAGGCCGTCTGCGGCATACATGGTCTCCGCCACCGCCAAACGCTGAGTCTCGTCCAGAAGCGCCCAGAGCGCGTGCAGTCCATCCCCAGAGAGCGTTCGCAGGATCTCCCTGACCAGTTCGTCCTTCTTCCCGGCGCGGGCAGCGTCAGGGAGCCAACGCATCAGTGACTTCAATTGGTCGTTGGTGAGACGAGCAAGCACTTCCTTCAACGTGTTCATGGGAAAAGTTGGGAATGACATCCAGGGGTGTGACTATAATTTATCTTCCGCATCGCCGGTTCACTCGTGGCGTTAGCATATGCGCAAAGCTCTGGAGCGTGCGGCGGCTCCAATTTTTGGGGGAACACGGATTTTGGGGGAAGACCTGTGCCTGAGACAATGAGATAAACGCGCAATGGGCGAGTATCGCCGCGTGGCAGGGTAGGATGCCAGTCCCGTCAGCATTTCAGCAGCAAGACACTGCGGTTTGTTCATGCCAGCAAGCTCACCCAATATCGCACCGAAGTCCGAACTGGATCGGCTCGCAGGACTGGTCGAACGCGTCACATTCCACAACGCCGACAGCGGCTTTTGCGTCCTGCGCCTGAAGGTCAAAGGCGAGCGTGATCTCATTACCCTGGTCGGGTATACCCCAACCGTAGCGCCAGGAGAGTATGCCTCTGCTTCGGGTACGTGGGTAACGGATCGCGAGCACGGTAGGCAGTTCAAGGCCGTATTCGTCAAAATTTCACCACCGAACACCTTGAGCGGCATCGAACGTTACCTCGGGTCGGGCATGGTTAAAGGCATCGGTCCGGTGTATGCCGGTCGGCTGGTCAAAGCCTTCGGCGCTGCAGTGTTCGACATCATTGAGCAGACACCCGCTCGGCTTCGCGAAGTCGAGGGGATTGGGGAGATCCGCGCCAAAAAGATCACCTCGGGCTGGGCCGATCAGAAGATCATTCGCGAGATCATGGTCTTTCTGCATGGGAACGGTGTCTCCACATCGCGTGCCGTGCGTATCTTCAAAACGTATGGCCAGGACGCGATCGCGATCGTCACGGAGAATCCTTACCGATTGGCCAGTGACATTCGTGGTATCGGATTCCTGTCGGCCGATACCATCGCCCAAAAGATCGGTATTGCACGTGACTCGCCGCTGCGGGCGCGGGCGGGCGTCTCCTACGCGTTGTCAGAAGCGGCGGGAGACGGCCACTGTGGCCTGCCGCGGAGCCAGCTCGTGTCGCTTGCCGTGAAACTGCTCGAAATCCCGCAACCCATCATTGAGGATGCGATCGACCAGGAGTTGGCAGAGGAAGTCGTGATCGCGGATACCGTTGACGGCGTTCCGAGCGTCTTCCTGGCGCCGCTGTACCACGCCGAGCGCTCCATCGTCTCACAGGTCAAACGCCTGGCGTCCGGATCGCCACCGTGGAGCGCGTTTGATGCCGACAAGGCCATCCCGTGGGTTGAGAAGAAGCTCGCAATTGACTTGGCCGATAGCCAGAAGCAGGCCATCCGTCTGGCCTTGTCGTCAAAGCTGCTGGTTATCACCGGCGGTCCCGGTGTGGGCAAGACCACACTGGTCAATTCGATCTTGACAATCCTGCGTGCAAAGCAGGTGAAGGCGCTGTTGTGCGCGCCTACTGGACGGGCGGCCAAGCGGTTATCGGAATCTACCGGGCTTGAAGCGAAGACCATCCACCGGCTGCTTGAAGTCAATCCAGCCAATGGACAATTCAAGCGCAATGAGGAGTCGCCGTTGGATTGTGATCTGCTTGTGGCAGACGAGTGCTCGATGGTCGACGTGCCGTTGGCGAACCAGTTGCTCAAGGCTGTGGCGTCCACCACAGCGATGATCTTCGTCGGCGACGTGGATCAACTGCCGTCGGTTGGCCCCGGACAGGTTCTCGCGGATTTGATCGAAGCGGGCGCGGTGCCTGTCGTGCGCTTGACTGAGGTGTTCCGGCAGGCTGCCACCTCGCGCATCGTTCGAAGCGCCCACCAGATCAATCAAGGGCTGTTCCCATCCTTGCCTGAAAAAGGCGAAGAGTCGGATTTCTATTTTGTGCCGGCCGACGAACCCGAAGCAATTGCCCAGACCGTCGTCGATCTGGTCAAGACCCGGCTACCCAGAAAATTTCATCTGGACCCGGTACGCGATATTCAGGTGCTGTGCCCGATGAATCGCAGTCTCACCGGTGCTCGCGGCATCAATCAGTTGCTGCAGGAAGCGCTGAACCCGCCGGGTGAGCACAGCATAGAGAAGTTCGGCTATCGCTTCAGTGTTGCCGACAAGGTCATGCAGATCGAGAACAACTATGACAAGGATGTCTATAACGGCGACATCGGGTTCGTGACCGACATCGACCCCGATGAGCAGGAATTGACCGCGAGCTTTGATGATCACGTCGTCACATACGCGTTTGGCGAACTGGATGAACTCGTGCTGTGTTACGCGACGACCATCCACAAATCCCAGGGATCGGAATATCCGGTGGTGGTGATTCCTATCTCGACCCAGCACTATATGATGCTCAAGCGAAATCTGATCTACACCGGCATCACGCGCGGCAAACGCCTCGTTGTATTGGTCGGACAAAAGCGTGCCCTGGCGATTGCTATCAAAGGAAAGCAGACCGAACGTCGCTGGTCGAAACTCGCAGAATGGCTGCACCCGTGAATCGCACGGCGTTGGTTGGGCCAATGCCGTGCGGACGTTATATGCCTCCGATTCCGGCGAGCTTTCGCCAAAAGTGCCTCAATCCACACGCACTCGTGTGCTCCCTGCCGCTCTCGCAAGCGGTCTTGACTAGATTTCCAGCATTGGCGCGGGCGCCTGTATGGGGTGAGTTCGAATGAGGGTGTAAAGGCCGCGGCAAGACATTCTCGTCTTGTCACGTGGGAGTCGCAATGCTGCATTGCAATAATTGCAACGCCGGACCGGTGGATGAAATGATATTAGGGTTTATACTAATGTCTGTCTCCTCCTTGTCTCCGACATGGATTCAACCCGCCTTCGTGGCGGGTTTTTTTCGTCGTGCGCCGAGCATGCTACAGCTTGGGGGTGCAAGTTTCCTGTTCCACCTGATGGTGGTGAAGGATCGAGCCACAATTCCGGACCCTCAAAGAGGCGCTTCAAGCATCGGCACGAAAGGCACGATTACGCCGGGCAGCGGATATTTTCACGAGCGTGAAAGTTCGCCGGGGGTGCCAACAGCGGGATCCAACGGCACCGCCTCCGGCTTGCCTGGGCTGGCGCCGCAGTGGCAGGCGTCCAGCCGATCCGGTGGCGTTCCCCTGCGTGGCCGCGTGCCGGGCGTCGTCCTCCGCATGCAATAGACGCTGGTGGTTGCATGTCCCAGGTTGTCCAGCACGAAGCGCAGGTCGACCTGCTGGTCGCTCATGTGGCTGCCGGCGGTATGGCGCAGCCAGTGCGCCGACGCGCTGGCCAGCACCGTGGCCCGGCTTTCCCACTCGGGGCCGCGCGAGCGCAGGCGCGCGGCGGCCATCCCGAACACCTCTTTCAGCACCAGATGCAGCGCGCCGCGTGACAAGGGCTTTTCCTTGCCGATGATCGGCAGCACCATGGGGCGCGCCTCACCAGGATGCGGTACCGGCGGCAGGCCGTACGCCTCGCGATAGCGCGCCAGTTTCACGATCAGTTCGTCCGTCGCCGGCACCAGCCGCGTCTTGTTGCCTTTGCCCGTCACCTCGAGCCACCAGCGCTCCAGGCCCTCCCGGTCGCGCCGGCAGAAGAAGGCGCCCATCTGGGTCTCGGCCACCTCGGCCGCCCGCAGGCCGCCGAGATACAGCACCGTGAAGAGCCAGCGGCAGCGCGCTGCGTGCAGCCGCTTGCGCTCGGTGGCGCTGGCGGGCTCGCCCACGTTCGTCAACAAGAAGAATGGTGGTGGTGGGCGGTGGAGACGACAGCCGTTCCACGCTACAACATCCTCCACGCCAGTGCCCCCTCGTCACACAAAGTGCGGAAGACCCACGATTATTACACTTCACGGCCTGGGGCCGGAGGTCGTGGCAATGCGCAACCCGCCGAAGAGCCCACCGAATCTACGAGTCAGTCAATGACGGTACTCGGCGGACGGTTACCAGCGACACATGGTCGACGAATGGCGCCCGCCAGCTGCAAATGCCTCACGCGGCGTCCGGCGCCCCCACCAGCGCCAACAGCGGCGCCATGCATGGGCTGGCCGCCGCCAGTGCGCGATGTTCGTCGAGGATGTCCTGCAGGATGGCATGCGTCGTATCCGGGTTGGCCAGTACCACGCGGAAAACGGCAATCGGGCGGCCACCCCACTGTGTCGACATCAACTGCGTGCGCGATACGAACGAGCGGCCTGCATCGCGCTGCATTTCCTGAATGCTGATGGTCAGCGCATCCAGCGCGTCCAGGATCTTCTCGCGCCTGTCGGCCGAAGCCGTTGCCAGCGCGGCACGCACGGTCTCGGGTACATGGCGATAGGTCAGGATGCAAAGCTGCGGGTGGCTGTCGAGCTCGAAATCCGGCTGCTGCGCAATCAGGGATGCAAAGTAGTGGGCGTTATCGATGCTACGATCGATCAACTGCGCGATCCCCTTGCGACCGAGCAGATGAAGGTTCGCATAGAGCATGACTGCCGCCGCACCACGCGATCCTTCGAGCGTATGGCGCCCCAGGTCCACCGAGCCCTTGCGCACGATGTAGTTCGCATGCTGGATGATTTCCTGCGTCCACGCTGGGCTCCGGAATAGCACCATGCCGGCACCCATCGGCACGTAGAACTGTTTGTGCGCATCGATGACGACGGAATCGGCACGCTCGATGCCCGCGAAGCGCCAGCGCTCGCGCTCCGACAGCAGTGTTGCGCCGCCCCATGCGGCATCCACGTGGAAATGGCAGCCGGCCTCCTGAGCAACATCCGCAATCGCGTCGAGCGGATCGACCGCGCCCGTCTCCGTCGTCCCCGCTATGCCGACGATCGCCATCGGCCGGATGTTGCGCTGCTGCAGGTCACGCATGGTGTCGCGCAGCAGGTCGATGCGCATGCGACCGTCTGCATCGACCCCGACCGGCACGAGATTGTCGCGCCCGATGCCAAGGACATCGGCTGCCTTTCGCAACGAGTAGTGCCCGCGCTCCGAGACGACGATTGCAAGCCCGTCATGGCCGTAATGGCGTAGCGCAGCCACCAGTCCGGCGCGATGGATGCCGGCGAAGCCATCACGCGCGCCCAGCAAGTTGTTGCGGCTCGCCCATAGCGCGGTGAGGTTGGCGACCGTGCCGCCAGAACAGATCGCGCCGAGCGCGTGGTCGGCATCGTGCAGCCATCTCGCATAGAACGCGCTGTCCTGGGCAAACACCATCTTGTGCAGCATGCCGATGACTTGGCGCTCGAGCCCTGTCAGCGCGCCCGACGTCTCGAGCTTCACGACGTTCTGGTTCAGCGCTGCCACCACCTTGGCGAGCGAGGGCATGAACGACGGCAGCGACGACGTCATGTGTCCGACGAAAGTGGGCGATGCCACGGGCATCACGTGCCGAAACACGTCGTTGAGCAGATGATCGGCATGCGCTTGCGGCGATGTCGGAGTCTCGGGCAGCTCAACCGACGCGAAAACCGCCTCGCGTGTGGCGCACGCGCCAACCGGATCAAAACGCTCGCCCGCAAAGAAATCCGCCGGATGCTCGGCGATCAATCGCTCGAGCGATTCGAATGCACCTCGATCCGCGTCAAACCAGCGCAAGGGGCAGTCGTCGCCCCCGTCCGTGCTTTGTGAGGTCTCTTCGCGAGAGATGTCCGGCTTCATTTGCATCACCCAGTTTAATCCCGTAGAGCCATGGTGCGCCGGGCATTGTGCCGGATCGGACGGATGCGGATTGGCCGAGGGCCCCGACCGGCACGTTTGGCGACGTCGCCGCTGCCCGTTGATGACCATCAATCGCCTTCTCTATCGGGCGCCCTGCGGAGCGGTCAGCACCAGCACCAAATACCAGAGGGCCTCTGGAGTTGATCGCACGCCGGAAGGGGGTATCCATTGATGGATGCAGGGCGCGCCTCGCTGTCACTCCGATTGCTCCAGCAGCCGGGGCAGTACGGCTAGCTGCGCCGAGCGCGCGCTCGAGCAGCTGACGTCGCGTGCATAAAAGCCACGCTCTTTATTACTTCTGGGAATATGTGTCATTTCGAGGCTTTCTCCCGGCACGCCCCCGTGTCGGGTGTCTGAAAGTTCTGGTTCCCGAGAAGTAAAATCCCCACACTCTGGGGAAGTGTGGGGTTCGGGAGAGCGGAACCGGATTTGGGGGAGAGTGTCCCCGACCGGGATTTGAAGTCCTTAGAGGGGGCGTGGTCGGACGCAATGTAGTACCTGGCGCCGTCCGTATAAGTGTCGAATTTGCCGCTTTTTGCGCTGTCAGTATAAACATCGTACTTCCCAGACCGCGCGCCGTCAGTGTAAGTACGGCGCCCCCTGTGAGGTCCACGCGTCCATCACGCGGCCCGTGCGCTCGACCTGGTCGCCGGCCCGCTGCCGCCAGTAGTCGCCGAGCAGCACCACGCCGACCTCACCTTCATCGACATTGAACGCGATGCCGTACACGTCGCCGGGAAAGCGCACCAGCTCGTCGTAGCCGATGCCCGGCACGGGAATCAGGTTAACGGGGCGACTTCAGAATTCGGAAAACATCGCCCAATTTGGACTGCAAAGCCTTGCTGGATAAGGGTGTGGCTTCACCGCGATAAAACGCCCAACGGGCGATTAACGGCAATCAGCGAGTCGTTGATTTCATTGCTGGCGCATCTGAACCTGACGCCGCAGAAGTCGTTGCAGCGCGCATATCAGCGCGACCTAGAGGAGATCGAGCGCTGGCAACGGGACACGTATCCTGCCATTGCCAAGCAGGCTCGTGAGGAGAACGCCGACATCTTCTTCAGGGATGATCGTATAGAGCCTCCATGCGTTGATCACGGCGCTCCCCGGCCCGACGCGGGTCGGAAGTGACCGTAAGACGGGAAGTCAGCCGGAGATCAGGTCGCATTTCATGCAGACATCGGACGGATTGGCCTGCCATTGATATGCCTGTGACGCTTGTACCTCTGCCGGTAGCGCGCGGCGCGGCATCAACGTAAACCCGTGACGACTAAAGTAAGTCGCAAAGCGCATCGCTAACATCACTGCTTGTCGACACCCTCCAGCTCGGGCGCGCATGAGTGCAGCTTGCACCAGAGACGAAGCGATACCACGGTCGCGGTAATCGGCAAGCACGGCAACGGGCCCGATGATTGCAGTGTCACCATGCCGCTCCACGCCGGCACAACCGACGATCAAGGATTCGGTGATGGCGATATGGAATGTGGTTGCAAATAGATTGAGTGCCGAAGCATCAAGCCCGCATTGTTCGAGGATGCTAATAATCTGTGGCGCTTGGCCGGTGACGGCAGCGCGAATGGAAATGCCTCTCATTTTGACCCCTCTCGCTTCGGCGTTTAGCCGGATGTTTTTTTCGCGACTTCATCAAGGCGTGCTGCCGCCTTTTTAATTGTTATGCCGTGTAAAGATCCCCACAGGGCCGGGTGGCCTTTGGAGTAAACCACGGTTAGGCAGCCTGACTGCCGTTGGCGAGTATGGATATGAGTCTCCATTCCGACTATCCCCCAATCGTGTTATGCGCTGCAAAACGCCATCACGGCGCAATCACGACGGCCGAACGCCCAGCAACTTGCGCCATTTGTGTTGTCCAGCATCTTGGCGACGATTCAATACCCTGCGACATCAATCTGTTGGCGGCGCCATACCAAGTCATCCGATGCTGAGACAGACCGCATGGCGGAAATTTCCGTAACCAGATTGCTAGATACCTGGCTGCCCGATACAGGATTGGCGCGAACCGAGCCCAATAGTTGGCACAGCGCCTCGTCGTGGGTCGCGATACTATTGATAGAGCTTCGCCGCTTCGTCATCGCCCGGATGCCGGCCTGCTCGGCGAACCGAACGCGCGCGGTGAAGGGGTCATGCCAAGATGCGGGCAATTGGCTATCATAAGCCTTGGGGTTATATAGACAAACAAAAACATTCCCATCGCTTATAAGGCTGGTCTGGAATTTTGCCACCGTCCTCGGCTAGACTGGCTGGCCCTTCAGAGATTGCCGAGATCCTGTATGGCTACCGTCGAGCGTACCGCCTACCCGCGTTTCCCGAAGGTTTTCTCCACCAAGGAGCTACAGGCGTGCTACACGCCGGATGCCGAGGAACTGGAGTGGGTCACCCGCTCAACCCGTGGACAAGGTCCGCGACTTGGCTTGCTGGTGCTGCTGAAGGTCTTTCAGCAACTGCATTACTTCCCCAACCTGGACAGCATTCCCGTCGTCGTGATCGACCACGTGCGCGCCAGCGCTTGTCTGGCGCCAGATGCCGCGTTTGGCTATGACCGCAAGCTGTCCCCCACGCTGTACCGGCATTACACGGCGGTGCGCGAATTTCTAGGCGTCCAGGCGTATATTGGCACCGATGCCAACAAGGTCACGATTCGCTCCGCGCGCGAAGCCGCGGAAACGATGGACCAGCAGGTGGACATCGTCAACGCCACCATCGATGCGCTGATCCTGCACCAGGTCGAGCTGCCAGCGTTCTCCACTCTAGACAACATTGCCGAGCAGATTCAGACTCGCACGCAGACCGCGCTGTTTCGATGTGTCGCAAGGCGCTTGTCGGATGAGGAACGGCAGCGGCTGGACCGGCTTCTCACCCGGGAATTCACCAACCGCCTGACCGCCTACAACAACATCAAGCGCCACGCGCGCCGTCCATCACGCAAGCATCTCAGCCTACTCATAGAACACCTGACCTTACTCGACGGTCTTGGCGATTTCTCTTGCGCGATCGCAGGCGTGCCAGCCTCGAAGCTGCGCTCGCTGGCCAGCCAGGCCATGAGCCTGGACGCGGCCAATCTACGGGAGATCCTGCCTGAGAAGCGCTATACGCTGATCGTCGCCTTGCTCAACCATATGCGCGTGCGCACCCGCGACGATCTCGCGGAGATGTTCATCCGTCGCATGGGCGCCATCCACAAGCGGGCGCGCGACGAGATGGAGCGCATCCAGTCCCGTCAGCGCGCGCAGATGGAGAAGCTGGTCACCTTGCTCGACGGCGTAGTGGATATCGTCGCCGACGGCCAGGACGACGCGCTGATCGGCCGCCAGGTGCGCCGCTTCCTCGCGCCGTCCGGCGATCTGGAGCAGCTGCGCGAGAGCTGCGCCGAGGTGCGGGCCTTCAGCGGTAACAACTACCTGCCGCTGCTATGGCGGCATTTCCGCGCGCACCGCTCCGTGATGCTGCGCCTGGCCCAGGTGCTGGAATGGGAGTCGACCAGCCAGTCGCGCACGCTGCTGGCGGCACTTGCGGTGGTGCTGGACAATGCATCTCTGCATCTCTGCATCTCTGCATCTCTGCATCGCGAATGGATCGCCGCCGACGTCGATGTGAGCTTCGCCTCGGAACGATGGCGCAAGCTGGTGCGCCGCCCCCACGACCAGGGCGCCCCCACCAACCGGCGCTACCTGGAACTCTGCGTGCTCTCGCATATGGTCAACGAGCTGCGTTCCGGCGACTTGTGCGTGGTGGGGTCGGATGCCTTTGCCGACTACCGTGCGCACCTGCTGCCCTGGCGCGAATGCGAACGGCGCCTGCCCGAATACTGCGCCAAGCTGGATATGCCGGCCAACGCGCAGGGCTTCGTGGCGCATCTACACCAGTGGCTGACCGACACGGCGCGTACGCTGGATGCCAGTTTTCCCGACAAGCGCCAGCACGTCACCATCGGGCAGGACGGCGAACCCGTGCTCAAGCGGACAATCGCCAGGAGATCCCGGCCAGCGCGATCGCCCTGCAACAGGCGCTGATCCGGCGCATGCCGACGCGCAATCTGCTGGACGTGCTGGCCAATATCGAGCACTGGACCCACTTCACCCGGCACTTTGGGCCACTCTCCGGCAGCGATCCCAAGATCCGCAATGCGGCCGAGCGCTACCTGCTGGCCATCTTCGCCATGGGCTGCAACCTGGGGCCCACCCAGGCCGCCCGCCATATGGGGGATCGGGTCACGCCGCACAGATGTCGTTCGTCAACCGCCGGCATCTGAGCCTGGAGCGCCTCGAGACAGCGCAGCGGGAATTGATCGAGCTGTATCTGCGGCTCGACCTACCCAAGCACTGGGGGATGGCAAGACCGTCGCGGCTGACGGCACCCAGTACGACTTCTACGACAACAATCTGCTGGCCGGCTACCACTTCCGCTACCGCAAGATGGGCGCGGTGGCCTACCGGCACGTGGCCGACAACTACATCGCGGTGTTCCGGCATTTCATTCCGCCCGGTGTATGGGAAGCCATCTACGTGATCGAGGGTCTGCTCAAGGCCGGCTTGAGCGTCGAGGCCGATACTGTGCACGCCGACACCCAGGGCCAGTCGGCGGCAGTATTCGCCTTCACGCATCTGCTGGGCATCAACCTGATGCCGCGCATCCGCAACTGGCAGGATCTGAAGCTTTACCGTGCCGATACCAACACCAAATACAAGCACATCGACCGGCTGTTCTCGGACAACGTGGACTGGGACCTGATCGCCTTCCACCGGCAGGACCTGATGCAGGTAGCGCTATCGATCCAGTCCGGAACAATCTCCTCGCCGCTCCTGCTGCGCCGGTTCGGCTCGGAAAGCCGCCGCAATCGCCTGTTTCTGGCGGCGCAGGAACTCGGCAAGGTCGTGCGCACGGCGTTCCTGCTCGAATGGATTGGCAGCCGCGAACTACGCCAGGAGATCACCGCCACCACCAACAAGATCGAGTCCTACAATGGCTTTGCCAAATGGTTCGCGTTCGGCGGTGACGTGCTGGCCGAAAACGACCCCGACGAACAGCAGAAGCGCCTGCGCTACAACGACCTGATCGCCTCGGCCGTGATTCTGCAGAACACGGTGGACATGATGCAGGCCCTGCGCGCGATGGTGAAGGAAGGGATCAAGGTCGACGTGGCCGACATCGGCTTCCTGAGTCCCTACCTGACCAGCAACATCAAGCGCTTCGGCGACTATAAACTCAACCTGGAGCGGGTGCCGGAAGCCTGGATTCGCGATAGCCTCTTCGCCGCTCCCGCCCATTCCGTCCGCAAGCCTCGCCATGCCTGACTCCGATACCCCTTACGGCAGGGTCGACGCCGAGGCGTTGCAAGCGCTTCGAGACACGTTCGACACGACCACCATCCTGCGCGTGGTGGACCAACTCGATGCGATCCGCGCGCGTTGCTGTGAGCAAGCCGGGCTGCGCGACGATCTGCTGCGCTTGCACGGCATGGCACATACTCAGATCAACGGCGCCGCATTGTCGTATCCAACCACTGGTCCGACCATCGTGGACCAAGCCGAGGTCATCATAGAAGAACTGGACGACTGGATCGTGCTGCTCAAGCGCGCGGTGCAAGCGCTGTGTCCACTAGAGCCGCTGCGCCCCCGCGACGATGTCTAACTCGGCCAGGTCGCTTGCCCGTCGAGACGGCGCATGTAGCCGGCTGCGACAAAGCGGCAGAACAGAAGCCGGAACGAGCTGGAGCGGCGTAGCCGCGTGCACTACGCCCTTTGGCACACTTTTCCCGATTGCAGCGATGCGATCAGCGGGCAGGATACGTTGCCCTGGCGGGCATGGCAGGCGCACACCAGCTCGGACAGCACGGTCTCCATGCGTCGCAGGTCGGCCAGCTTTGCGCGCACGTCGTTGAGCTTGCGCTCGGCCAGGCTGCTGGCTTCCTCGCAATGGGTGCCGTCCTCCAAGCGAAGCAGTTCGACCCGCCTCATCCTTCGGGGTCGGGCGTGCCCGATGGACAACTGTTAAGTCATTGATTTTTCGAAAAACGCAGTCCGGCGAATTCCGATTCCTCAAAACAGGCCGCCAGCTTGTGCCAAAGCTGCCGTCAGCCGCCCCTGCAGCGCCCGGGCGTCTAGCGGAGGACCGGCGGCACGACGCCATGTCATGGCACTTCCAAGCAAGTGGTGGCACCCCAATGCAATCACCAGGGGCGAAGTTCCGAGAGACTGAGGCCTCAGCAGCCCTATCTTCACGGAGACACAACATGCCCATCATTGTTTGCGAATGCAAGGTCGGAATCGAAGCTGGCGTCAAAGCCAGGATCGCCAGCGAGTTCACGAGCGCGATCAGGGAGATCATCCTTTCGCCGCTCGACTTGATTAGCGTCGTATTCCATGAAGCCACGCCCGACAACCTCTACCGTTCGGGAGAGCCCACTTCCGAAACGCTGATCTTCTGCCACATACGTGATGGGCGCAGCGACGGCGCCATACTATCGCTGGCCAAAAAAGTGAGCTCGATCTGGAGCGCGTGCACCGGGGCAACGGAAGACGAAGTCGAGGTTCTCGTCACACTGTATCCCGCCAAATACGTCGTGCGCGGCGGTGAACGCCTGCCCGAAGCCCCTCGCGTGTGAGGTGCGGCCATCGTGCATCTGCATGCCGGCGACTCAGAACCTGCCAGCCGGACCGCACTACCGAGCGATTCGAGCCGATCCCGCAGCGGTCCGGGCGCGCTCCAACTGAGTCGTGAATCTAACGCCCGGCGGTTCGCCAGCCATGAGGCTCGAAGAGCGCTTGCGCCGTGCCATTAGATTCAACCAGCGCGCGCCATGCTCGGACTACCCGGGGCGAGGTATCGGCCCCGCCGCATCCCGAACCTCGTACCGAAGATAGGAGAAGACAAGTCAATGAAGTCAACCCGCCCTAAGCTGGCAACAGCGAATGCAAGCCGCCTGATGCGGATTTCCTGATTCATATATGAGCAAAGTCATCATCACATGTGCTGTCACCGGTGCGATTCATACGCCCTCAATGTCACGGTATCTACCGGTCACACCGGAAGAAATCACTGAAGCCTCGGTCGGCGCGGCCGAAGCGGGCGCCGCGATCATTCACCTTCATGCACGCGATCCTGTCACGGGCAAGCCGGACCAGAGCCCCGATGCATTTGGCCGATTCTTGCCGCAAATCAAGGCACGCACCGATGCAGTGTTAAATATCACAAGTGGCGGCTCGCCCTACATGACGATCGAGGAGCGCATTCAGCCGTCAATGCGCTTTGCGCCCGAGTTGGCTTCACTCAATATGGGCTCCATGAACTTCGCGCTGTTCCCAATGCTGGCGCGTTTCAAGGAATTTAAGCATGCCTGGGAGCGCGAAGCGCTCGAAGCCAGTCGTGACCTGATTTTCCGAAACACCTTTAAGGATATTGAATACGCCCTAGCGCAATGTGCCGCCAATGACACGCGCTTCGAATTCGAGTGCTACGACGTGAGCCACCTCTACAACTTGGCGCACTTCGTCGAGCGCGGTCTGGTCAAGGCACCGTTCTTTGTTCAGACCGTGTTCGGCATCCTGGGAGGTATCGGCACGCATCCTGACGACGTCTTGCACATGAAGCGGACGGCCGACCGGCTGTTCGGCAATGACTATCACTGGTCGGTGCTGGGGGCAGGCAAAGATCAGCTTCGCCTTGCAGGAATGTCTGCCAGTATGGGCGGCAATGTGCGCGTCGGATTGGAGGACAGCCTGTGGCTTGGACGGGGCACGCTGGCCGAGAGCAATGCCGCACAGGTGCGGCAGGCGCGCCAGATTATCGAGGGGCTTGGACTCGAAATCGCCAGCCCGAACGAAGCCCGGGAAATCTTGCAATTGAAGGGCATTGGGAACGTCAAGTTCTGAGAGAAGGAACAGGGGCGGCGTTTTTGCCAAGCAAATCGCGTTGCGAGGTCCATGGGGCTGAGCGCCGAGATCAGGCGCGCCGGTGCGGCCGACGCTGCAATCGGCCAGCAGTGCCTTTCACCGAGATGTGGCGACGCCGTCGGCTAGACCTAAATCGCCGATCTACTGTGCTTGATGCCGGGCCCCTCGCGGGCCCGTTGTCTTGGCTCATCGCATCGCTATTGCTTCAGACCAGCACGAGTCGAGCCAAGGTGCACGATGCGCGGGGGCAAAGCGAACGCGGTTGACGTCCATGCGTCAGCGACCCTCCCCATAAGGGGTATTCACCAGCGACTGATTCGCTTGCGAGGTCAATCGGCCGCGCGCACAATGAGGCTGGACGCAAGGTCGAAGTGGAGGTAAGCAATGCATGGTCACCTTGACTCACAAGCTGAATACCGCGAGGTTGGGGGCGAACTCATATCCGGCACCATTGTTGACTCGCGCACCACCCATGTTGAAGTCCTCGCGCGTCGGGCGACCGGGCCCATCTCTTGGCGTTTTCGTCAGCCGCGGCTCGCGCTGTTCTGGTTTCGTAACGGCCTCAAAGAGTTGCATCTGCAACTCGACGGCCGCCGCATCCACTCGGGAATAACACAAGGAACAAACCTTGCACTGTTCCCGGCCTCGATTTCAGTCGAAGGCGAGTTCGACGTAGCCCCGTGCTTCGACTACACGGTGGTCTTCCTTGACCCGGCCATTGCCTCCGAAGCCGGCTGCCACTTCAATCGGCCGTTGATTGCCTTTGGCAACGAAGATCTGCAACGTGGCCTTTCGGTCCTATGCCGTGAGGCGCGCAATGCAGACAGCCTTTACGGGTTGTTCGCCGAAGGCTGGGCAATGCAAGCACTCGCCCTCCTGGCGCGGGTCGACGGCAGCCAGAGAGCCGCCATTCGGCCGTGCGGTGGCCTCCCACCTAGCAGCTTGCGGCGCGTTATCGACTACATCGAGGCCGACTTGTCGCGGCCGTTCACAATCAAGGGCTTGGCGCAAGTTGCCGGTGTCAGTCCCCGACATTTCATGCGGGCTTTTCGCGAAAGTGCCGGGCAGACGCCATTGCGCTTTGTGTACGGTTTGCGTCTCGAGCGGGCCAAAGAGTTCCTCTTGGATCCTCGTCGCACCGCAACTGAAGTCGCCCTGGATTGCGGCTTCAGCCACGCTCAGCACTTCAGCACCGCATTTAAGAAGGCGACCGGCGTCACGCCGTCCGATTTCCGCAGGGCTGCGACGCGCTAATGCGTTAAGCGGCCCCGGGGTGCCGTAGTGGCGTTGGTCATCGTGATTTCCTTCAAGGACAAAGTTCGGTGGATCGCACATCAAACTAATCCAGACTTCACGATGGCCACCCAGAACGAAATGGCCGCTGCGCGGCAAGCCGCTTCGGGCTACGCCCTACGCGCTTTGCCGCGCAGCGAGTGGCACAAGACTTACCCCACTTCCTGGGACACCAACCGATGGAGAGCTCACGCTCGAAATACGTCTAGGTTGTCGGTCAACCATTCCGTTAACGAACGTGGGGCCTTTCCGGTCAGTTCCTCGACCGTCGAGGTCGTTTCGGCGATCACAGACTCGCGGAACATTTGGTCGAGTCCAACCAAAAGATCGGCTACGAGCGGAGCAAGTCCGGCGCCGAGCAGAGCCTCTCTGCTCGGCAGGCGAACGTTCGACGTAAGTAACCGGATGTCCAAGTAGGCGGGCCAACTCCTCTGCCACCTGGTTCATGGTCCACGCACGTGGACCAGACAGGTGGTACGCACGTTGCGACGCCGGCTCGATTTCCTCGAGCAATGCAATGCGGGCCACTTCAGCAACGTCGCGGGTATCGATGAAGTTCACACGCCCGTTACCCGCTGCGCCGGCCCAGGAACCGGCAGCGATGTGTGGCCCCAGACGCTTGAGCACATGGCTGAAAGTGCTAGGGCGCAAGACGGTAGATGCGATCGGCTGCTGCGCCAAATGCGCTTCGATCTGCATGTGCCAAGCGATGGGAAGAAGTCGGGTCGCGGGACCAAGGGCGGACAGTTTGACGATGTGCCGAACGCCTGATGCAACTGCTGCATCGATCAACGCGATTTCGTTGGCGACCTGTTCGAGGGAGGTGCCGTGCGCGATGAAGAGCCGGTCGATGCCGCGTAGGGTCTCCTCAAGCGTGTCCGCGCGTTTGAAGTCGACCTTGAATGGGATCACCCCTTCGGGCAGTCGCGCTGTGCTGGGTTGGCGCGTTAGCGCGACCAGGTCGATTGGGTCAGCGGCAAGCAACGCCGTCAATGTAGCCCCAACGCGTCCTGTTGCCCCCGCGATGGCGATCCGCGGTTTCTTGATCTTAGCCTTGGAGGGGTTGATCATGGTTAGTACCTCTAAGATGTATCATGGAACGAACGATCCACACATCATGGAACGATTGTTCCAATTTGTCAAAGGGTATTTGAATGAGCGGTAAGCCGCAATACGACGAAGGTGCCGTCATTGATGCAGCCCTGGATGCCTTCTGGCGTCACGGATACGCGGCTACATCGATCAACATGTTGACGGAAGCGACCGGGCTATCGCGTTCAAGCCTTTACCAACGTTTTAAGGACAAAGATGGCCTGTTCCAGATGGCACTTGCAGCTTATACGGATCGGGTGCTACGGAGGATGAAGTCATACGAGGGCGGCAGTGCCCGTGCGCGGCTCGAGGCGCTGCTGCGGGGGCTGCTGCCGATGGGGTCCCGTCGCCCCCTGGTTGCCTGCTCGCACGAAGTTGTGCCGAGCTAGTCGATCTGCCGGCAGCAGGGCAGGAGGCGGCGCTCTCGGGGATGAGTCAGCAGCGCGATCTGCTCGAAGGTCTGCTTCGGGAAGCAATTGCAGATGGCGAACTGCCAACTGATGCAGATGTCGCTGCGCTGGCTTGGTATTTTCTCGGCGTGATGCAAACGATCTTGAATTTGCCGCAGGCGGGTGCTAGCAGGGGCGAATTGGACCGCATGATCGCCGTTGTGATGTTGGCGTGGCCGGCGGCCGGTGTCGCACAAACGAGACCTTGAGCCTATACGGGCTCGATGGCCTCAATGTGACCGCGACTTCCATCATCATGGCGCCAACGAGGCGCAGGATGGATGCGTCGTTGGGGAAGATGCCCACCACGTTCGTGCGCCTACTCGGAATCCACGTGCCGCTTCGCATAGGAGCCGCAGTGCATTTGCGTTCTGGGACAACAGGTGCATGTTGCATAACCCGATTGACGACTACCACGGATTCCGTCGCGTCATGCACCGAATCACGCTGGCGGGAACGAGCCCAGTTCGGGCGGCCGAGTCTAGTGATAGTTTTCGCGCGAGATCAGGATCTGCTCGATAAAAGGGCCTTGCTGCATCAGGATCAATCGGTTTCTACCGATCCACTGTTGCGCGCTCCAGGCTATCGCTACGGTACTGTGCAGGTCTTTGACATGGTCCAGACGCATGCAGGTGTCCTGGCGCGCGGTGGACGTGAGGGGGATGCGCATGTCAGGCTCTACGATGTCTCCTTTGTGCGGGACTTCGACGGCAACTGGCTTGAAATTTCGCAGCGAAAATCCTTGGTGGGGACTTTGGGCTGAAGAGAAATTCAGTGCGTGAGTTCGTTGTCGCGGATTGACAGATCGGAGACGGCGCTTTCGGGTTGGAGTATTCGTACTTCCCGGGAAGAACCTAGCGCCATGAGCACCTGGTGGTATGGTTCAAATTTTCGGTGGCAGATTCCACACTCAATCCGGCTCTGGCAGCAATGCTAACCCGAGGCACTTTCGTTCCGATGCGCCGTGTATATCCAGAATTGGAACTCGGCATTGTCATATTTTCCCATGCTGCGCTTGGTTGTAGAGCCCAACTTCTTCGGTGCCCGGCATGCAGCAAACTCTGTATGGCGGCAGCGCATTCTGCTGCGGCTGCCGCCAAACAGACCATAGCGAAAGTGGAGGCGTTAGCCGAAATCAAGCTCCATGATCGGACCGGAGCCGGCGGCGATCGCCGCTGCCAGAGATTGTATTTCGGGTAGCAGCTTCTTGAAATAGAAGCGCGCCGTCGCGACTTTCGATGCATAGATCGGGTCGGCAGAGGCGGCGTTGACGAGCCCGATCGCAGCCATACGTGCCCACATCCATGCTAGACCGACATGACCGGCAAGCCGAAGGTATGATGCAGCAACGCTTCCCAAGACGTGAGGATCCGCCTTGGCTTGCATCGATACTTCGTGCGTCGCATTCCGCAACACATCGGTCGCGCTCAAAAGCGGGGCGGTGAATTCCCGCAGGACTGGATTATCGGCATTCGCGTTGATGAACTCGGTGACGATTGCAAGGAACATCTCCAGCCGTGTGCCCTGGTCGAGGAGAACTTTGCGTCCAAGGAAGTCCATGGCTTGAATGCCGTTGGCACCTTCGTAGAGCGGGATGATACGTGCGTCACGAAGATGCTGTTCGACCTGGTTATCCACGATATAGCCATGTCCACCAAGGACTTGCATTGCCAAGCTGGTACATTCGACGGCGAGGTCGCTGCTGAATGCTTTAACGATCGGTGTAACCAGGGCAGAGAGTTCTGCCGCCTGATGCCGAATCCCGGAGTCATCGCCGAAGTGCTGGGTGTCGGCCAGCTGGCATGCCCACTGCGCGAATGCTCGTGTTCCTTCGATATAGGCTTTCTGAGTCAGCAGCATACGGCGCACATCAGCATGCTCGATAATCGGATCCGCCGGGCTGTTACGGGCCGATGCTGTTGGGGACCTTCCTTGTGTGCGGTCCTTCGCATAGCCCAGTGCCTTCTGGTACGCCGCCTCCATCAGCCCGATTGCATTGACCCCGACAAGGAGCCGCGCGTGGTTCATCATAACGAACATAGCCGCGAGCCCCTTGTCTGGCTCGCCCACCAGATAACCCGTTGCACCATCGAAGTTCATCGTGCAGGTGGCGTTCGCATGGATGCCCATCTTGTGCTCCAGGGAGCCACAAGTGACTGCGTTGCGTTCGGCCAGATCTCCTTCAGGCGACACCAGGAACTTTGGAACAAGGAAGAGGGAGATACCCTTGACGCCGGGGGGCGAGTCCGGTAACCGGGCGAGTACCAAATGGACGATATTGTCCGTGAAGTCGTGTTCCCCTCCCGAAATGAAGATCTTCGTACCGGTTATGCCGAAGGCGCCATCGGCATTCGGTACAGCACGGGTGCGCAAAAGTCCGAGGTCGGTGCCGCAATGCGGCTCGGTCAAACACATGGTTCCCGCCCATTCGCCGGAAGCTAGCTTCGGCAGGTAGAGCGCCCTCTGCGCGTCCGAGCCATTTGCCGCCAGGCATGTGTAAGCCGCCTGCGACATACCCGGATAAGCCGCCCAGGCCATGTTAGCACCAGCGAATATCTCCATGACTGCCGCATTGACCGCGTTCGGCAGTCCCTGCCCGCCATGCTCCGATTGACATGCCAGTGCGGTCCAGCCTGCCTCAGAAAATCGCTTGTACGCGTTCTTAAATCCCTCGGGCGTCGTCACCACACCTGACGAAGGCATGGTGCAGCCTTGGAGGTCCCCAATGCCGTTCAGGGGCGCCAGAATCTCTGTAGCGAACTGACCTGCGGCTTCGATTACCTGGTTGATCGTGTCGGGATCGGCAATTTCGGCAATTGCGGAGCCGGTGGACACGTCGAGCAGCTCATGCAGCACGAACTGAAGATCGCGGAGGGGGCGTGATAGTAGTTCATAAGGTCCGGGTGTGCTGGCAGCCGCATGGCTGGCCGGAGAGAAATCGAGAAGGGCTGAGCGGGGCGCTATGCATTGCTTTGCTCGGCAACCAAGCGCGAACGCAAGTCTCTACGCAGGATCTTGCCCACCGTTGATTTGGGCAGGGCATCGACAAACGTAATGTGTCGTGGCACTTTGTAGGCGGCAAGATGGGAGCGACAGTGTGCCTCCACTTGTTCCGTGGTGAGCGCCATATTGCATGGCACGATGAAGAGGTGCGGGGCCTCGCCAGAACGGTCGTCAGGCACGCCGATACAGGCGGCCTCGAGGACATCGGGCATCATAGCGACGACGGCCTCGATCTCATTCGGATAAACGTTGAAGCCTGAGACGAGAATCATGTCCTTCTTGCGGTCGACCATTGTCATGAATCCCAATTCGTCCATGACCACAATGTCGCCCGTCCTGAACCAGCCACCATCAAGGAACGCTTTCCGTGTTTCGTCCTCCTGATTCCAATAGCCGCCGAAGAGTTGTGGTCCCTTGATCAGAAGTTCGCCGGGAACACCGAGTGGGACGTCGTGCCCACTTACATCTACTAGGCGAACGTCGGTCGAAGGCACAGGAATGCCGATCGACCCACTTCGCCCAGGAGGATTGAAGGTGGCGCTCGGTGAGGTCTCTGTAAGACCATAGGCTTCGGTAACAGGGGGAGCACCGGCCGCGAGCCATCGCTTTGCAATAGCGTCCTGGATTGACGCCCCGGCACCAATCACCAAACGGGTAGCGCTGAAGTCAACGGAAATGAGTTCCGGTGTGTTCACCAAGCTGTTGAACAAGGTGTTGACCCCGACAAGCATCTGAAACGGCCGCCGCTTCAATTCAGCAAGCACAGAACCAGCCTCACGCGGATTGGGAACCAAGCGATTCTCACAACCGAGCGATAGCGCCAGTAGTGCAGTTGCAAGCGGGAAGATATGATACAGAGGCAGCGGTGTCACCATCGATGCCTCCGAGCCTGCTAACGGTGGTCCAACCCAAGTCAAAATTTGCGCCAAACTCGCGCAAACTGACTTGTGCGTGAGGACTGCCCCCTTGGAAACACCCGTCGTGCCACCGGTGTATTGCAGAATGGCGATGTCCTGAGCGGTCTGTGCAACCGGGGAAAGACTGCCTCTGCTTCCCTGCAGAATCGCGTGGGCTAAAGGTTGGCACGTGCGACCACCGGTCGTGCCGGCTTGTTGAGCAGCGCCAGCGTCTTTTGCGAGTGCCACGAGTTGACCGACAATAGGTTTCATTCCAACAACCGGTGCCGTCAGCACTTGAACAATGCTGGTTTCCTCCAGCACTTGCTGCAGCGACGGCTGCAGTTGGTCGGCGACGATAATGCAGGTGGCGCCAGAATCCTGTAGCTGATGCCTCAATTCACGCGGTGTATACAGTGGGTTGACTGGAACCGCCACCATCCCTGCTTGAAATACCGCTGCCAAGCCTATCAGGAAAGCGGGGCAACTTGGCAGCATCAACGCTACACGGTCCCCCTTTTTCAATCCCGACTGCTGCAGAAAAGTCGCAAGCGCTTCAGACAGAATGCCGAGCTCTGCGTAACTAAGTGATTCCTCCAGGCAGGTTACCGCAGGACGCGTGGCGAACGAGGCGACTGCGCCTGCAATCATGGACCCCAGTGTCGCTGTCGCGTCCACATCAATCTCAAGCGGTATCCCGGGCGGATAGGAGCTATGCCAGCGTCTGGCTTCCATATTGATGTCTCTCAGTTGTTATACCCTGGTTAGACCCCAGGGTTGTTTCGCTCTGTTGCCATCTGCCCCACGGCTTTCCGAATGAAATCGACTCCGTGTGGTGAGAAGCATCGTGACGAACGCGCAGCTCACTGGTAGGCCTACCGACCGAATTCTCGTGCCGGGGACTGGCGCAAACAGATGGCGCGTGGCTCTTTAGTTAACGATCGTTTTGCAAACATGCTAGGTTACACACTGAGTGATGTCAACAAGTATTCGCGGTTGGTGATTTGACCTGCGCATGCCGTTTGGTGCCCACGGCATAGGAGCGGGACGCGAGCTGGGCGCCTTCGTGTCCCGAGGATGGCACTCAGTCGGGCCGAGAAGAGACAGCGCTTAGACGGGCTTCGACGGCCGATGTACAGGGCGGCATCCGCGGCACCCAGCCCTGGCGAGCGCAGGCCGGTATCTTGGGAAGTGGCTGTCCGTTGCGCCGCAGCATCAACCCGAGGCAGAACTTTCCTGAACGATCGTCATGCTATAATTCGTGCCATGTCCTGAATTCGAAGTGAGCCGAAAATGCGCTACTCAAGCACGCACAAGCAGGAGACGCGGGAGAAACTCCTTAACAGTAGTCAAGCGATTGCAAAAAAGGGGGATTCGATTCAACGGGAGTCGATGCCCTGATGGGTGCCATCGGGCTCACGGGGGGCGCCTTCTATAGTCATTTTGGCTCTAAAGCGGAACTGTTCGCGGAGGTCATCCAGCGGGAGTTGACCAACAGCGCTGAAATGCTCGCAGGCGAGGATGAGACGGCCGAAGATCATTTCGTGAAACGCATCAGAAGCTATCTCAGCAGTTCTCATGCGCTGCATCCGGAATCAGGGTGCGTCCTGCCGACCTTGGGACCTGAAATCGCGAGGTCTGGGCCAGCAGTCCGCGCCTCAGTGGAGGAAAGCGCGAAAAAGCTGCAGAGCAGTTGGAGGCAGCGTTTGGACGATCCGGATGCGGCTTGGGCGTTGATTGCGCAGTGCGTGGGTGCCATTTTGCTGGCCCGGGTGGTTGAAACCGACCGGACCAGGCAGCAGATTCTCGCTTCCAGCCGTCGCTTTCTCGGGCGGTCTATTGAACGGCTCGAACCCCTCAGCAAGACCTAAGCGGTGCCGATGTAGCACCCACCTCCTCCGGGCGCAGTTCTGCGCCCTTGTGAGTTCTTCTCGATGCGCGCAGATATGTGCGTGCATGCCGCGGTACCGCGCTTTCATTGCGACGGCTTCGACTGCCGAACCGGGCCGCACCGCACGTGCTGTCGATGCTTCCGCTTCGGGCCCCGGCGCGCGAAGCCATACAGCCAAGTGCCGTCGCGGCTTTTCTTCTTTCATCCTTACCATCCTCGCCACTTCGCGTGCCGCGCACAGCGTGCTCCTGAACTTTTTCGTTGTAGGTGCGTTAGGGTAAGTCGCCCTTGACTCCTGCACGGGGGTGAAGTACTCTTTCGTTACTAAACGATCGTTTGTTAATAAAGGAGACGGTGATGGATGTCAGAGAGCAGAGGGTCGCGCTCGTGATCGGAGCGGGGGACTCCACGGGTGGTGCAATCGCCAAGCGTTTCGCCGCGGAAGGCATGGTCGCTTGTGTGACGCGTCGTACAGCGGACAAGCTCCAACCGCTGGTTGACTCCATTCACGATGCCGGCGGAATCGCCTACGCGTTTGGCACGGACGCGCGCAAGGAGGAGGAGGTGGTCGCCCTCATCGACAAGATTGAGTCCGAGATCGGCCCAATTGACGTTCTCGTATTTAACATTGGCGCCAATGTGCCTTCTTCCATCCTTGAGGAGACAGCGCGAAAGTACTTCAAGATCTGGGAGATGGCCTGCTTTGCAGGATTTCTGAACGCAAGGGAAGTTGCCAAGCGCATGGTACAGCGTCAACGCGGCACGATTCTCTTTACCGGCGCTACTGCGGGTCTGCGAGGCAAGGAAAACTATGCCGCGTTTGCGGGTGCCAAGCATGCGCTTCGCGCGCTTGCGCAAAGCATGGCCCGCGAACTCGGCTCGAAGAACATCCATGTGGCCCATATTGTGGTGGACGGCGCGATCGACACTGACTTTATCCGCACCAATTTTCCGGATCGTTATGCATTGAAAGACCAGGATGGCATCCTGAATCCGGAGCATATCGCGCAGAACTACTGGTACCTTCATTCGCAACCACGCGACGCCTGGACCTTTGAACTCGACCTGCGTCCCTGGACTGAGACCTGGTAATCAAAACGTCTAACCAATGGGATAGAGACCGCTTCCGCACGATCGCAATGCCTTGCCATCCGAAGAAATTTTCCATTCCGTCTGTTGGTGGCCCAGCTTAGCGATGCGTCAGAGAGAGACGCGGTCATAGCGGGATGTCTACCCCGGTATTCACATCATCAAGAGGGCAGCATGAGGGAAGCAGTCATTGTCTCGACGGCACGGACCGGGATCGGTCGCGCCTATAAGGGTTCGCTGAACAACACAAAGTCGCCGACCCTCATGGGGCACGTCATATCGCATGCGGTTCAGCGTGCCGGAATCGCCGCGGAAGAGATTGAGGATGTAGTGATCGGTACCTCGATGCCGGGAGGCACGGCCGGCATGAACATTGGCCGTCTTGGCGCGCTAGCCGGCGGACTTCCGGTCAACGTCGCGGGTCAGTCCATCGACCGGCAATGCGCCTCTGGCTTGATGGCGATGGCCACCGCAGCAAAGCAAATCATTGTGGACGAGATGGACGTGGTGGTGGCAGGGGGCAAGAGAGCATCTCGTTGGTTCAGGACCGTTTTGTCGAATGGATGACGAGTGCGGCCGACACGGAATTGATTGAGCGGGTTCCACATGCCTATATGCCGATGCTGCAGACCGCTGAACTCGTCGCGGGGCGGTATGGCATTTCCCGAGAGGCGCAGGATGTTTACGCGGCGGAATCACAGCGCCGTACGGCGCTTGCCCAGGAGAGGGGCCGCTTTGCAGCCGAAATTGTACCCTTCCAAACCTCCATGGCGATCCAGGATAGGGAGACAGGGGAGATCAGTTTCCGTGACGTGCTACTGGACCGCGACGAAGGGAACCGTCCCGACACAACGGTGGAGGGGTTGGCAAAGCTCAGGACAGTCATCGACCGCGGCGTCGTCACCGGAGGAAACGCAAGTCAGCTTTCGGATGGTGCCTCGGCCTCGGTCCTGATGGATCGCCGCCTGGCCGAGCGGCGCGGATTGCAGCCTCTTGGCATCTACCGCGGCATCGCGGTGGCGGGCTGTGCGCCCGAGGAAATGGGTATTGGCCCGGTTTTTGCGGTCCCGAAACTCCTGGAGCGGCATGGGTTGAAGGTTAGCGATATCGGTCTGTGGGAACTGAATGAAGCGTTCGCGTGCCAGGTTCTTTACTGTCGCGATCGCCTTGGAATCGATCCGGACCGATTGAATGTGAATGGTGGCGGGATTTCCATCGGGCACCCGTATGGCATGACGGGTGCAAGGCTTGTGGGTCACGCCCTGATCGAGGGCAAACGCCGTGGAGAGAAATACGTTGTCGTCACGATGTGTGTCGGTGGTGGAATGGGGGCAGCGGGGCTGTTCGAGGTAGCGTAAATCGCCATTGGAACACGGTTTTCGGTCACCTCAGATCTATAACCGGTATCGCGGCGATTGCGATGCCACCATACAGAGGATCCAACCGGGGATAGCAATGAAAGACACGGCGTTTGGAAATGATGACGTTTCGCAGAAGGCAGCACAGATATTCTCCCTCTTTGTATTAAACGCTAATCTCGAACTGGCAGGTGTCATCACGGTAGCGGCGGAATCGGCAGACGATGCGCGAGGAAAATTCGAAGCTGCCCGATCTACTCACCAGCACTTGTTGTCGGTGAGTCCCGTACCTGGGCAGGCTGTATGACCGCGCTAGCAGAGCGTGGGCCGATTTCGACAGGGATCGTGGAGCATCCTTCGTCAGATCCGCAACAGGTAATCGGGCTTTGCTAAACGTTCCACCCAAATTTCACCACGTCATATATTAGGAGACACCATGAGCGGCGTACGAGTTCAGTTCCACTTTGATTTCGGCAGCCCGAATTCCTACCTTAGCCACAAAGTCATTCCGAGTATTGAGGCACGGCAGGACGTCCAGTTCGAATATATTCCGGTGCTTCTTGGGGGGCTGTTCAGGCTAACGGGGAATCGTTCTCCCGCGGAGGCTTTTGCGGGTATCAAGAACAAGCCGGAGTTTGGGCGTTTAGAGATCCAGCGCTTCATCACCAAGCACGGACTGACCGCCTATCGGGACAATCCATTTTGGCCCGTCAATACATTGCAGATCATGCGCGGGGCTGTGGCTGCCCAGAAGAACGGCACCTTTATGCCCTACGTAAATTCCGTGTTCGCAAACATGTGGGAGCAAGGTTTGAAGATGGATGATCCCGCCGTCATCTCGGCAGCCCTGGATGTCGCCGGTTTGGACGGAAAAGGCTTCGAAGCCCGCATTGCGGATCCCGAGGTCAAGCAGATCTTGCTGGCGAATACCCAGAACTCATTCGAACGCGGTGCGTTTGGCTCTCCGACCTTCTTTGTCGGCGACGGGATGTTTTTTGGGAAGGATCAGTTGCGGGATTTGGAGGAGGAGATTGAGAATGCGAAAGCACGACTAAGGTAAGCGAACCGTTGCCAACGGCGCCTCAAGATGGTGGGGAAGCGTGCACGCACGGTGAGCGACAACCATGGCTCTCAAGAGGGCAGCAAAATCTAGAATGGAAGGCTGGCCCCGCCGGGTACCACTCCAGGAACGAACATCATAAGGAGACGAGATGCAAATCGGTATCCCGCAGGAGACGCGGGCCGGCGAGACCCGTGTTGCCGCCACGCCCGAGACGGTCAAGAAATACGTCGCGCAAGGTCACGAAGTCATTGTCCAAGCGGGCGCCGGAGTCAGGGCAAGCCAGCCGGACTCGGCCTATGAGGCCGCGGGCGCCCGCATCGGCACCGCCGCGCAGGCACTCGGCGTCGAACTGGTGCTGAAGGTGCGCGCGCCGGACGAGGCCGAACTCGGCCAGATGAAGCCCGGTGCCACCCTGGTCGGCATGCTCAATCCCTTCGACGCCGAAAACAACGCGCGTATGGCTGCGGCCGGCATCGTCGCCTTCGCGCTCGAGGCGGCACCCCGCACCACGCGCGCGCAGAGCATGGACGTACTTTCGTCGCAGGCCAACATCGCCGGCTACAAGGCAGTGCTCGAAGCCGCCGACCACTACCAGCGCTTCATGCCGATGCTGATGACCGCGGCCGGCACCGTCAAGGCCGCGCGCTTGCTGATTCTCGGCGCCGGCGTTGCTGGCCTGCAGGCGATTGCCACGGCCAAGCGCCTGGGCGCGGTGATCGAGGCCTCCGACGTGCGCCCAGCGGTCAAGGAACAGATCGAGTCGCTCGGCGCCAAGTTCCTCGACGTGCCCTTCGAGACCGAGGAGGAGCGCGAGATCGCGCAGGGCGCGGGAGGCTATGCCCGCCCCATGCCGGCCGACTGGATGCGCCGCCAGGCGGAGCTGGTGCACCAGCGTGCCAGCCAAGCCGACATCGTGATCACCACCGCGCTGATTCCGGGCCGCCCGGCGCCGGTGTTGCTCAAGGAAGAGACCGTGATGGCGATGAAACCCGGCTCAGTGGTAGTCGACCTGGCCGCCGCGCAAGGCGGCAATTGCCCGCTGACGGTGGCCGACCAGGTGGTCGAGCGGCATGGCGTGGTGCTGGTTGGCCATACCAACCTAGCCAGCATGGTGGCGGCCGACGCCTCGGCGCTATACGCGCGCAACGTGCTCGACTTCCTTAAGCTCATCATCGACAAGGAAGGCAAGCTCTCCATCAACCTGGAAGACGACATTGTCGAGGCCTGCCTGATGACCCGGCGCGACAAGATGGCATTGGCCAGTTAAGGAGACATTAATGGAAATGGTGAACCACACGGTAATCAACCTGATCATCTTCGTGCTCGCGATCTATGTGGGCTACCACGTGGTCTGGACGGTCACGCCCGCTCTGCATACGCCTCTGATGGCCGTGACCAATGCAATCTCGGCCATCATCATCGTCGGCGCGATGCTGGCCGCAGGCCTTACCGAAGGCCCCACCGGCCGCATCATGGGCACGCTGGCCGTGGCGCTGGCCGCGGTCAATGTGTTCGGCGGATTCATGGTGACCCAGCGGATGCTGGAGATGTTCCGGAAGAAGGCACCCAAGGCTGCGCCGCAGGCTAGTACCAAGTCCGTGGCCGATGACCTTGTGGCGGAGGCGGCGCGATGAACTTTCTGTCCATGAACTCGGTAACGCTGTTTTACCTGTCCGCCTCGGTCTGCTTCATCCAGGCGCTCAAGGGCCTGTCGCACCCGGCCTCGGCCCGCAAGGGCAATGCTTTTGGTATGGCCGGCATGGCGATCGCCGCAGCGACCACCGTGGCGCTGATCGTCAAGCTCAAGCAGGAATTCCTTCCCGCCGGCGCTGGCCAGTCATCGGTCGGCACGGGCCTGGCGCTGATTCTCGGCGCGCTGGTGGTAGGCGGCGGCACCGGCGCCTACGTGGCGAAGAAGGTCGAGATGACCAAGATGCCTGAGCTGGTCGCGGCGATGCACTCGCTGATCGGCCTGGCGGCGGTGTTCATCGCGGTGGCGGCAGTCGCCGAGCCAGCGGCCTTCGGCATCAGCACGGCGGGCTCGCATGCGATCCCGATGGGCAACCGCGTCGAGCTGTTCATCGGCTGCTTCGTCGGTGCCATCACGTTCTCGGGCTCGGTGATCGCGTTCGGCAAGCTCGCCGGGCGCTACAAGTTCCGCCTGTTCCAAGGCGCGCCGGTGGTCTTCGCTGGCCAGCACATGCTGAACCTGGCGCTGGCCGTGGCGATGTTCGGCTTTGGCGTGGCGTTCTTCCTCACGCAGAACTGGCAGCCGTTCCTGCTGATGCTGGCGATCGCCTTCGTGCTCGGTGTCCTGATCATCATCCCGATCGGCGGCGCGGACATGCCGGTGGTGGTGTCGATGCTGAACTCGTACTCGGGCTGGGCGGCGGCCGGCATCGGCTTCTCCCTGAACAACCCGATGCTGATCATCGCCGGATCGCTGGTGGGATCGAGCGGTGCGATTCTGTCGTACATCATGTGCAAGGCCATGAACCGCTCGTTCTTCAACGTGATCCTGGGCGGCTTCGGCGGTGCGGCGACGGCCGCGGCCAGCGGCAGCGCCGAGCAGCGCAACGTCAAGTCGGGTTCGGCGGATGACGCGTCTTTCCTGATGAGCAATGCCGAGACGGTGGTCATCGTGCCGGGCTATGGCCTGGCGGTGGCGCGCGCCCAGCATGCGCTCAAGGAACTTACCGAGAAGCTGACGGAGCACGGCGTGACGGTAAAGTATGCGATCCATCCGGTGGCAGGCCGCATGCCGGGCCACATGAACGTGCTGTTGGCCGAGGCCGAAGTGCCTTACGACCAGGTGTTCGAGATGGAAGACATCAACAGCGAGTTCGGCCAGGCTGACGTGGTGCTGGTGCTGGGCGCCAACGACGTGGTTAACCCGGCGGCCAAGACCGACCCGAACTCTCCGATCGCCGGCATGCCGATCCTGGAGGCGTACAAGGCCAAGACCATCATCGTGAACAAACGCTCGATGGCGGCCGGCTACGCGGGCCTCGATAACGAGCTGTTCTACATGGACAAGACCATGATGGTATTCGGCGACGCCAAGAAGGTGGTCGAGGACATGGTCAAGGCCGCGGGATAGCCGCATGTGCTGACGGTCGACGAACCGGCCTCAGCCCGCCCAGGTGGCCGCCTCCTTCGATTGCGCCATGCCGTCAAGACGTAGCGGCAGGGCTCGATGTGGTGCTGCTCGAACATCGGCGCAGCCGCCATCCAGAAAGGACTGGCTACGGTGAGCAGCACCCTCGACCGCCTGGTCAATAGTGGCAAAGCGAGTGAGGCCGAGCCCGCATGGATGGCTCGGTATCCATCGTGCAATACCCATCGTCGCCTATAACGGGCTGGCGACCTTCTCAAGTCGATGCAAATCGGCGCGGTGTTTAGGAGACCGCAATGAAGCACATAGAAGCTTGTAGCAGACCGTGGCGTCATGCTCATTGGCCTTAACAGACCAGACCGGAAGAATGCCATCACTTTCGATAGGCACGGAACCCTTGCTGAGTCAATCAGAGACGCAGGCAGGCGCGGCGAAGTTCGCGCTGTGGTGATACACGACAGCGAAGAAGCATTCACGAGCGGAAATGACGATGCCTCAGAGGCAACATCGAGCTTGGGACTTTGCCCGGAGTTCGGGTCAAGTCAATTGCCGCCGAACAACGTCGGGACGCCTAAGGCGACTGAGTTGCTTCTGCTTGGCGAGCCCTGCACCGCGCAAGACGAGGCTGAATGCGGCCTGATCGACATTCTCGCGGGAACAGCGTTAGAGCACACGATGGACCCTGGCGCGATTCGGGCAATGCGTTCCCTCATTCGCAGAAGTGAAGATGAGGGAAAGCTCGATCCTATCGACCTCAAACTGCCAGAGTTTTCCATCCGTCTCAGGTCCGCCGAACGCAAGAATGCTTTCGCGGCCTTTTTCGAGCGTCGTGCGCCTGGCTTCCCCCTTTTCTCTTGAGAGGCGACATGGCGCATCCATCGCACTACGCGCAGACCATGCCTAAGAAGATTGCGGCGGTCTTCATACCTGGCGGGCGCGAAATCACGTATTTCCAACTGGAAGAGGGGGCCAATCGGGTTGCCAATCTTCTCCGCAGTGCCGGGATAAAGACCGGAGACGCTGTGCTCTTCTGCGTCGAGAATTGCCCCGAGTTCCTGTATCTGGGATGGGGGTGTCAGCGCGCTGGCGTCGTTTTTACGCCGGCGTCAACCAAGTTAAGCGCCGACGACCTGCGCTATATCGCGCGCGATTGTGGAGCGCGCGCTGTGTTCGTTTCAGTGGCCGCCGTCAACAGCGCGGGTCTCTTAGCGGCCGATTTTGGTTCCGCAGCATGTTTCGCCCTTGGGGGCGATATTCCCGGTTTTGAGCGATTCGAGGACGCGCTTGGTGCGTGCCCAGTGACATCAATCCATGATCCCGCTCGTGGCAGGGAGATGATGTACTCGTCCGGGACGACCGGGCGGCCAAAAGGTGTGCGCAAGCCGATTCCTCCCATATCGTTCCGTGACATGGACCCGCGCGATGCTTCGTTTGCCAGCAAGCCGGGCGTCGATACGTCCATGGTCCATCTCTGTACATCACCTCTGTATCATGCCGCGCCGCACCGAAACGTCTCGGCGACCCTGGCGCTCGGCGGTACCGCTGTGGTCATGGAGCACTTTGATGCAGTTCAGGCTCTCCATGCCATGGAAAAATTCCGGGTTACCCACAGCTTATGGGTTCCGACGATGTTCCATCGATTGCTGCGCCTTGACCCAGGCATGCGCATGCAGTTTGACCTTTCCAGTCATCGCTTAGCGATGCACGGCGCCGCACCTTGCCCCATTCATATCAAAGAGGCAATGATCGAATGGTGGGGGCCGATCCTGGAGGAATATTACGCGGGAACAGAAGGGATCGGCGCCTGTGCGATCAATGCGCTTGAATGGCTCGCTCACAAGGGGTCAGTGGGTCGTGCCGTCGAGGGAATCGTTCATATCCTTGCCGACGATGAGAACGAAGTGGCTTCTGGCTCGACAGGAACGGTGTACTTTGAGTCGGACGCCAGGTTTGCCTACTGGAACGATACCGACAAAACTGCGGCGAGCCGAAGCAAACAGGGGTGGTGGACCTACGGTGATATAGGCCATCTCGACGAAGAGGGATACTTATACCTCTCGGACCGCCGCGATTTCACGATCATATCCGGCGGCGTGAACATCTATCCACAAGAGATAGAGAACATTCTCGTAACAGATGATCGCGTGCTCGACGTGGCTGTCTTCGGCCTGCCCGATGACGAGTACGGGGAAGCGGTACACGCAGTGGTTCAGGTCGAGCGGCAACCGGGCACCCCTCACGCGTTAGCTGAGGAGTTGAGAGCCCTTTGCCGCAGCAAGCTCGGTCCGGTACGGGTTCCGCGGTCCTTCTCGTTTGTACTCGATTTTCCGCGCCTGCCCACGGGAAAGCTTCAGAAGAAGCTGCTGCGGGACACATTAATTCGCTCGATGAAACCTTCGTCCGTGGGCATTTGAGCCGCATATCACCAAGACCGGCAACAGCTACGCAAGGAAGCTGCTCGTCGAGGCAGTCTTGAGCTACCCGCACCCCGGCACGCGTGAGCCTCGAGATCCAGCGTCGGCACGAAGGCATCCCGAAGGCCATCATCGATCGCGCAGGGACGCGCAGCTGCGGCTATGTCGCCGCTATCGCAAGCTGGCAGCGCGCGGCAAGAGCAGGAACATCGCGGTAGTCGCGTTGGCGCGCGAGCTGGCCGCGCTCATCTGGAACATCAGCCATGTCGTTGGCCGTGCCGCGAGAGGCGTGCACGGTGTAACACAGCGCTTCGACAACTCAGGCACTGTGGCTGCAACTGCAACGGCGAGAGATAGTGCTGGCGAAAGAATTCGAACGGCACGTCGTCGGACGCTTCGAGCCGCGCCTGCTCGCGAAGCGATGCCTCGGCGAGCCCGTGGAAGAGCGCGGAGTCGGTATCGGACCAGGCAAGCTGAGCAGGCACGTTGATTCGCATCGCTGCGCGAGCGGGTGCAATCCAGGTGCGAACCGCTGAACTCGGCAGACATGGCCGTCAGAGCGCGGGCTGACGCTGGGTGCGGACGTCCCCGAGACCCTCTCGCGCTTTCACCACCAGTTTGTCTACCGCGCGATGGGAGACGAGATGTTCTGGAGGGCGAGCATGCCCTGCGGCCTGCCGTCCGATGAGGCTATTCCGATCGCGCGCTACGGCTCGTCGAACGAACTCGACCTGCGACTCGCTGAAGTCTGTGGTGATGCAAGCGTGTGTCAAGGCCGAGCCCAGCGCCACCGATGAGGCGTCACGGAAAGGCTGCCGGCGCGACGCACACGCAGCGACTCTTTCTCGACGCCACGCCGGATGCCCGTCAGCCGGTCGGTCGAAAACGCATTAAGTCGGTCTTGAATCGCTAGGATGGGAGTTTGCCACGGGAAGCCTGGATGCCGGGTCAGAGCCGGGCCGCCGGAGACGGCCGGATCAATTCACAGAGGCTTGCCTTGCAGCGCGTGACAGACCCATTCGAGGCGGTCTTGGCCGAAGAACATATGCTCGCCGACGAAAGTGGTCGGGGCGCCGAACACACCACGCTTGACGGCCTCTTCCGTCGTCGAGCGCAGTTGCGACTTCACCTCGGCATCGACCCACAACGCATGGAAGACGCTGCGCAGGAAATCCTGGAACCGGTCGGGCATTCTCATCTGTACGCCGGTGGCGGTTCGCATTAGCGTGAGCTCGATGCGCTGAACCTCAACCGGCCCCAGCTTGTCGCCAAAACGCCGGTCGACGCTGGGTTCGACGTCGAGGCGATCCTGGCACTCACCAACGTGTTGCACTGATAGGGAACGCCGTAAGCCTTGCGTGCCGGGCGTAATCGATGTTGGTGTATGCGCCCTTGGCCGGAATTGTCGCGGGCGAGGCATTGCCAATGGCCTGGAATACGCCGCCGAGCAATATGGGCTTGTAGACAAGCGTGCCACCGGTTTCTTCGCAGATCGTCGGCAATTGCGTCCATGCGAGGTACGATGCCGGACTGCCGAGGTCGAAATAGAACTCCGCGGTCTTGGACATGAGTTTTCTTCTGAGTCTAATGGATTTCCGATGTGTACGTCGAGTTTCCTCAGGCGGCAACGCTTTCCTCGGGCATCTGTTCGGACCCGAGAATCCGGGCGAGGCGCTGCCCGATCAGGTGGCTGGCATCCGCCATGATGCGATCGATGAGCTCGCGTACGCTCGGAATGTCGTCGATGAGGCCGGCGACCATCCCGCAACTCCAGGCCCCTGCATCCATCTCACCGTCGAGCATCACTTTCGGATAGACGCCTGCGACCTGCTCAAGGATGTCGGAGATCTGGATCTGCTCACCCTTGTCGCGCTCGATTTCCAGGATCTTCTCGACGCCAGCGTTCTTCAGCACACGCTCCGTGTTGCGCAATGGGCGCATCACGAGTCGCGTGTCGAGCTCGGTGGCCGCGACGATGGCGCGCTTCACGTTCTCGTGAACAGGCGCTTCCTTGGTCGCCACGAATCGCGTGCCCATGTTGATGCCGTCGGCGCCGAGGGCGAGGGCGGCCACCAGGCTACGGGCGTCGGCCATACCGCCGGAAGCCACAAACGGGATCTTGAGCTCATTGGCGGCTCGAGGCAGCAGGATCATGTTCGGGATATCATCCTCGCCGGGATGGCCACCGCACTCGAAGCCGTCCACGCTCACCGCATCACACCCGATCCTCTCGGCCTTCAGAGCATGCCGGACTGACGTACACTTGTGAATCACCTTAACTCCGGCCGCCTTCATCGCCGGCATGTATTCCTCAGGGCTGCGCCCTGCTGTTTCGACGATGCGCACGCCTCCCTCCACGATCGCCTGGATGTACTCGGGATAGGGCGGGGCGGAAAAAGTCGGCAGGAATGTGAGGTTGACGCCGAAAGGCTGGTCCGTCATCTCGCGACATCTGGCGATCTCCTTCGCCAGCAGTTCTGGTGTGCGCTGCGTCAGCGCGGTGATGACGCCCAGCCCGCCGGCGTTCGAGACTGCGGCCGCCAGATCGGCCAGGCCAACGAAGTGCATACCGCCTTGCACGATGGGGTGTCGAATGCCGAACAGCTCGGTGATCCGTGTCTTCATGGGATTGAGTCATATTGGTTGTGGAGTGGGTCCGTCTCAGAAGCGTCCCATGTAGGGCCTGAGATCGAGTTCGTGGGTCCAGGCATCACGCGGCTGCGTGTGCAGGTACCAGTAGTTGTCCGCGATTTGCTCGGGATTGAGGATGCCGTCCTGTTCTTTGAGCGCATAGCGCTGGGGGAAATTGTTGCGGATGAATTCGGTGTCGATGGCTCCGTCGACGACAACATGGGCCACGTGGATGTTCTTCGGACCCAGTTCGCGAGCCATGCTTTGAGCCAGCGCGCGCAGCGCATGCTTGGCACCTGCAAAGGCGGCGAAGTTGGCGGAGCCGCGAATGCCGGCCGTCGCGCCGGTGAACAGGATTGTGCCGCGGCCGCGTGCCACCATTCTGCGAGCCACTTCGCGGCCGTTCAAGAAGCCCGAGAAACACGCCATCTCCCAGATCTTGAAGTACTTGCGCCCGGTCTCTTCCAGGATGCTGCACGGCACATTTGGCGCCGATGTTGAACACGAGCACCTCGATGGGACCGATCTCCGACTCGATCTTCTCGATGAGTGCGACAACTTCTTCTTCCTTGCGGGCATGGGAACCAAAGCCGTGGGCCTTGCCTTCCTGGTCGCGGATCTTTTCGAGCAGCGGCGTAAGCTTCTCGGCATCGCGGCGGGTGGCGCAGACAACGAACCCTTCACGAGCAAACCGGCATGCGATGGCTCCGCCGGTCGAATCACCTGCGCCGATGACCAGCGCGACTTTCAGGCTAGTGGGTTCCATGAACTCCCTTTCCTTTGATAAACGATCGTTATGTAAAAGTACGTGCTTGCGCACCAGGTGTCAAGACTTCTCTAAAAAGCTCTAGTTGCATTCGTAAGGCCCGGACCGCCCTCAGGCGGCGTCCAGCAGACCAGCGTATCGGCGTCCGACCACCCAGCGGTTCAGGCGTATCGCGGGCATTCGGATGAATTTCAAGTATTCACCCACGGTGGAATACCGCATGGCCTACCATGTCCATGGCCGGCGGTTGCGGCAGCACTAGGCCGGCATGGGGGTGTTGCATCTCCTAGGCATGTGACGTCTTGCGGACGGTGCTATCCCTTGCCGTGCGACGACGGGCTGCTAGCGCCCGCGAGCCGCGCGATCTGAAAGACATTCTCTGGCGAGACCTGGACATAGTCATTCAGTCCGCCGGACCGCATGATCGGATATGCCTCGGCTGTCTGATACACGCCGTCTTTCAGGAGTGTCTTGTCGATGTACACGGCCACGACTTCGCCCAAGACGAGCCAGCCACCTACCTTTTCGCCTTCGGTGTTTCGGAATTGCACGATGTCGATCACCTTGCATTCCATAGCCGCGCGGCTTTCGCCCACCCGCGGGACGTTGACCTTGCGACCCGCCACGGCCGTGAGGCCGGCGAACCGGAACTCGTCCTCGCCGCGCGGAAGCGGTGATGAGGTCTGGTTCATCTGATCACCGAGTTCGCGGGTGACCAGGTTCCAGGTGAACTCACGCGTTTCCGATGCGTTTTGAACGCTATCCTTCCAGGCGATCGAAGAAAATCCGATGATCGGTGGGTCATAGTTGAACGCGTTGAAGAAACTGTAGGGCGCGAGATTGACCCGCCCCTGCGCGTCGCGTGACGAGATCCAGCCGATGGGTCGCGGTGCCACCAGCGCATTGAGCGGGTTGTGGCTCAGCCCGTGGCCCTCGGCGGGCTCGTAGTAGTGAAAGTCTCGAACGGTCATAGTATGGGCCTTTCCGGCGCGGCAGCGTTATTGCGCCACCAGATTAAGGGTCTTTGCGATGTTGACAAACTTTTCGTTCTCTACGCGCAAGAAGGCCGCTGCCTGCTGCGGCGTCATTGAGTCCAGCTTGCGAAAGCCCTGCGCAGTAGCGAGCGCGAGGAATTCCGGGCTGTCGTTCCACTGCTGGAAGGCCCTGCTCAGGCGCGCGACAACGGCATCGGTTGTGCGCGCGGGCGCGAACAAGCCCGTCCAGATGCCGAATTCGAAGTTCTTGAATCGAGTGTGCTCGCTCAGCGTCGCGACATCCGGCATGAGCGGATGTCGCTTGGCGCTCGCGAAGGCGATGGCCTTGATCCGCCCGGTCTGAACCATTCCTAGGATTGGCCCCGCAAGAGGAACAAACGCGAGGTCCACCTCGCCACCTGCGACGGCCGTGGCCATGGGAGCGATGCCTTTGTACGGCACCTCCAGCAACTTGACGCCGACCCGCTCCTGGAATTCAGCGGCCGCGAGATGAGCGAGCGTGCCCTGGCCCCAGTGGGCAATGGAAAGCTCCTTCGCGCCACGCTTTTGCATGTGTTCGAGGAGCGCGGTGAGGTTGTTGAAAGGGCGGTCGGGATGACTGACCAGGACCATGTCCGAAATCCCGAACGAACCGATGAGCTTGAAGCTGTCGAACGTGTACTTAGCCGAAGCGACCGTGAGCGGCGCCACCAGTAAATCCGGACCCGCCGTCGCGAGCAGCGTGTATCCGTCTGGCGACGCCTTCAACACATTCATCGCCGCGATGGAGCCGTTCGCACCGGGCATATTGTCGATCACGAGAATCTGCCCAAGGGCGCGCTCCAGCACGGGTGCGGATGGACGCACTGAAGCGTCCACCCCGAACCCGGGCGGGTAAGCGACCTTGATCAGGATGGATTTGTTTGGATAGGGCTGCGCCGTCGCGGCGGCGGCGCAGCAAAGCGCGACTACAACAGCGGCATCAAAGAGTCTGCGAGTCAGTGTTTTCATGTTTGTCTCCGTGCGCCGGTCAAACCGGTAAAGTGTTGTGAAGGAAGGAGTCATGTCATAGACCCTGCGCCCTCGATCCTGAAGGGCGGTGACCGCCCTTCAGGCATCAGTTCGGCGAGGCGTAAACGCTCTTTTCAAAACCGTAGAACACGTCCACGGTTCTCGGGTCCACGGACGGCAGCGACTGCATCATGGCCAGGCCTGCGATGTTCAGGGTGGGGTCGATCCAGAAGTACGTATTGGCCAGCCCCGCCCAGGCCAAGCTGCCGGCACTGCGGCCGGTGGGCGCCGCACTCTCGTTGATCATGAAGCCCAGGCCCCAGGTCTTGGGCACACCGGGGAAGAATTCCACGTCGCGCGAGAGAAAAGGAATCTGCGTCGGTAGCTTGCTCACGCGAAGCGGCCCCATGGCATTGCGCGACATCAGGGCCACCGTCTCCGGCTTGAGGATCTGGTTGCCGTTGCCCCGCCCCGCATTGAGGATCATGCGCATGAACTTCAGGTAGTCGTTGGCGGTCGAGTACAGGCCTGCGCCGCCCGACTCGAACTCGGGATCCTGCACTGTTCCCAGATCGATCACGGATAATTTTCCGTCGTCTCCGCGCAAATGCATGCCGGCCAGTCGGGTGCGCATGGCCGTGGTGATCTTAAACGCCGTGCTGTCCATGCCCAGCGGTCCTGTGATGTTGCGCTGGAAGTAGTCACCCAGGCGCAGGCCGCTGGCGGCTTCGATCAGCTGGCCCACCCAATCGATGCCGATGCCATAATTCCAGCGCGTGCCGGGGTCGAAGCACAGAGGCACCCGCAGCGCCGCTTTCTGCCCCGTTAGGATGCCGGGGACGTTCTGCGTGCGGTAGTAGCGCTCCAGGTCCGCGTTCCAGATCTCGTAGGTAAAGCCGGACGTATGGGTGAGCAGATGCCGCAGGGTGAGCTGGCCCTCGGCATCTCGCAGTTCGGGCGCGCCATTCGTGTCCCAGCCCTCCAGAACCTTGAGAACGCCCAGCTCGGGGATCACCGCGGACGCTGGACCGTCCAGGCTCAACTTGCCCTGCTCGACCAGCTGCATGGCTGCGGCGCTGGTGATCGGCTTGGTCATGGAGGCGATGAGCATCACCGTGTCCATGTCCATCGCTGCGGAGGCGCCGAGCGCGCGCGCTCCCTGCGCCGCGGAGTAGAGGGTCTCATCGCGAGTGATCACCGCGGCGGCTACGCCGGCTGTGTCGCCGGATGCGACGGCACGGGTCAGCACGGAATCGGCGTTGGCTTTCAGTGCGGCGGTGTCATCCGACGACGAGCGGCAACCGGCGACCGGCAACGCTGCCAGCGCGACGGAGGACTTGAGAAATGTGCTGCGACCTTGTGCCAAGGTTTGTCTCCGTACACCGGTCAAAACCGGCAAATTGTTGTGAAAGAAAGAGTGATACGTTGAAGGCTTAGCCAGCTACGGCGGCCCCGAGTCATGCGTGCAAATTCGTGAGGGTGTGGGCGAAGCGCTGACAGGGGTACGCGCGGGCCGGGTTTTGAGCCGCGAAATACATGCCCAGCGGTTGTGGGAGGTCTGGGGAGCCATCGCATCAAGTGCCTCGCACTCGTCAAGTTGGCTCCGATTCGCACTGCGGCGCGACAATGATTTGCGGTGGGGCATAGAACCGGCCGACCGTGGCGCGGGCAAAGAGGTAGCTGCTACGGGGACGCTCGACCAATGCGTCCAGGACGACGTGGCCGCTGGCGTTGCAAGGGAAGACGAACGCTTCTCCGTCAGTAAAGAGGGAGCGGAAGCGCAGCTGGAAATCTGCGGTTGGCACCGTCCGGGTCTCAGAACGTTTCCATCCAGGGCCGCAGTTCCATCTCGTCGTCCAGGCATCGCGGACTGCTGATGCAAATTCCAGTAAGCATTTGCCATCGAGCTGGGTTGAACGATTCCATCCTGGTCCTTCAGCGCATAACGCTCGGGGAAGTTGTCGCGGATGAACGCCGTGTCGTTCGCGGCGTCGATTGCGGGATGCGCGACGTGGATTCCCTTGCGGCCCAGTCCGCAGGCCATGCTTTGCGCGAGCGCGCGCAGCGCATGCTTGGCGCCGGCGAATGCAGCAAGACCTTCGCGTCCGCGCAAGCTGGCCGGCGCGCCCGTAAAGATGATGGTGCCGCGACCCCGCGGCAGCATGACCTTCGCCGTTTCGCGACCCATCAGGAAGCCGCCGAGGCAGGCCATCTCCCAGACCTTGGTGTAGACGCGAGTGGCGGTCTCGGTGGTGCCGAAGCGAACATTGGCGCCGATGTTGAAGACCGCCACTTCGATCGGCGCGATGTCCTTCTCGATCTGCTGCACCAGCGAGATCATGTCGTCCTCCTTGCGCGTGTTGGAGCCGAAGCCGTGCGCCTCGCCGCCTTCGGCCCTGATCTCGTCACCAGGGGCTGGAGCTTGTCAACAGTTAGGCGGGTAACGCATGCGATGTAGCCCTCTTTGGCAAAGCACTTGGCGATGGCGCCGCCGGTAGCGTCGCCGGCTCCAATCGCCAGAATGGCTTTCTTGTCTGCCATGTGAATTGCTCCATGGATGAGTAAGAGGGCCCGGGGCCGCACATGAGGTGCGTTTAATAAACGTACGTTTAGTAAAAGAAGCGTATGTTATCGTCAACCCCCTGTCAACAAGGGTTTCCTCCATCCATTCTTGAGTGTGAGTCGCTGCGCTTTCCGGTCGATGCTTTCCGCGACCCCGGGGATCGGGGTCAGGCAGTGCTCGCTGAAAGACTTTTCTGCACGAAAGGCCAAATCGGCCGCGCATGTCTTGCCGAGCAGGCAGCCCTTTTTTCGTCGACCGATATGACTTCGCTGGCCTGACGTCTCCACCGATACCGCCCCTTACCTGAACTGCTTCAAGGTGGCGCCGGCCTTCACGCGTCTGATCGGCGCGTCACTGTGGCTGACTTGAGGACCTGACGTCGCCGGCCGCAGTTGTGGGGCCATCTGTCTATTACGCCATGAATAGCGCGATGTTCAGCCACTGCGTCAGCGCACCGGGCGCGTGGCCTGTGAGTTGCTCGACCGTGGAGGTTGACTCCGCCCGACTCTCTCAACGTGCAATCTGGCAGGTGCCAAACGAGTGGGCAATGTTTGCGACACTACATACGTCGCACAGGGGCACCGGCCCACCGATAACGAGCTTGGCCTGGATTGGCGGGCCACGACGCCATGTCATGGCACTTCCAAGCAAGTGGTGGCGCCCCGTTGCAATCACCGGCGGCGACGTTCCGAGAGACTGAGGCCTCAGCAGCCCTAACTTCACGGAGACATAACATGCCTATCATTGTTTGCGAATGCAAGGTCGGAATCGAAGCTGGCGTCAAGGCCAAGATCGCCAGCGAGTTCACGAGCGCGATCAGGGAGATCATCCTTTCGCCGCTCGACTTGATTAGCGTCGTATTCCATGAAGCCACGCCCGACAACCTCTACCGTTCGGGAGAGCCCACTTCCGAAACGCTGATCTTCTGCCACATACGTGATGGGCGCAGCGACGGCGCCATACTATCGCTGGCCAAAAAAGTGAGCTCGATCTGGAGCGCGTGCACGGGGGCAACGGAGGACGAAGTCGAGGTTCTCGTCACACTGTATCCCGCCAAATACGTCGTGCGCGGCGGTGAACGCCTGCCCGAAGCCCCTCGCGTGTGAGGGTGATGCAGCCTGCTCGGACTGAGGGGACCGCCCTTTTCTATGCAAGGGCGGGCGTTGGCTGTGAGGTCTCGGCCCAGAATGTGGCTACTGCGCCGCATACCGAACCTCAAACCGATAATAAAAGGAGACAAGTCAATGAAACCAATCCGCCCTGACCTGGCACCTGCACATTCAAGCATGCACCGGATAGACGTTCACAAACTGGCCGACGAGGCCAAGTTCAACAGCTTTCACTGGTCCGTGCTGATCTGGTGTTTCGTGATCCTAGTGCTCGACGGCTACGACCTGGCGGTCGCCGGCACCGCGCTTCCGTCGATCATGAAGGCGATGAATGTCGAGGCCTCGACCGCGGGCTTCATGGCCAGTTCGGCGCTGTTCGGCATGATGTTCGGAGCGATCGCGCTCGGCGCGCTGGCCGACAAGATCGGCCGCCGCTGGGCGATCTCGATCTGCGTGTTTCTGTTCAGCGCCTTCACCGCGGCCGCCGGGTTCACCAACGACCCTATCACCTTCAGCGTGATGCGCTTCCTCGCCGGGCTCGGCATCGGCGGCGCGATCCCGAATGCGGCCGCGCAGATGACCGAATACTCACCGAAGAAGGTGCGCAGCGTGATGGTCACGCTGATGTGCTGCGGCTACGCGGTCGGCAGCATCCTCGCCGCGCTGCTCGGCAAGCAGTTCATCGAGACCTATGGCTGGCAATCTGTGTTCATCGCCGCGGGCGCCGCAGTGGTGCTGATCCCGTTCATCCTCAAGTACATGCCTGAGTCGCTGCCATTCCTGATCAAGCAGCAGGACCACACGCATCTGCGCGAAGTGATCCGGAAGATCCGACCGGACATGCGGCTCGAGCCGCACGAGGAGTTCCTCGTTCCGGCCGAGGACAAGGCCGAAGGTCCGACCGTAGGCAGGCTGTTCCTGGACGGCCGCGGCTTCAGCTCAGTGATGTTCTGGGTCGCCTATATGACCTGCCTGTTCATGCTCTATGCGCTCAGTTCGTGGCTGGTCAAGCTGATGGGCATGGCCGGCTACAGCCTCGGTTCCGCGCTGAACTTCCTGCTCGCCTACAACGCCGGTGCAGTCGTCGGCGCCGTCGGTGGCGGATGGCTCGCCGACAAGCTGAACATCAAGTGGGTGACGACCGCATTCTTCGGGGTCGCCGCGGTCTCGCTGACGCAGCTCGGCTACGGCGCGCAGCCGCTGTTCCTGATCGTTGCCGTCGTCGGCGCGTCGACGCTGGGCACGCAAATCCTGCTGTACGCGTATGCCGGGCAGTTCTACCCGACGTCGATCCGTTCGACGGGACTTGGCTTTGCCTCGGGAGTCGGGCGCATCGGCGCGATCGCGGCGCCAATCGTGATCGGGCTGCTGGTCTCGATGAAGCTTCCGCTGGTGCAGAACTTCCTTGCCATTGCAATGGCCGCGGTGATCGGCGGTGTCGCGGTTGCTCTGATCAAGCACAAGTCCTCGGCCTCTTCGCGTAGCCACGACTCGAGCGCGGTCGGGCAGCGGCCTTAATGCTCGACCCGTTGCGAGCGTACGAGCTGGTGGAGAGCCCTTTCGCCGACCTGCCTGCTGGAAGCGGCGAGCGCGTGCACCCAGGCGCCAGAGGACGAAGTCGAGGTTCTCGCTCCGACTCACAACCAACCAAGGAAACTTCCATGTCCCGCAAACTTGAAGGCAAGATCGCAATCGTTACCGGTGGATCCACCGGTATCGGGCTCGCTACCGCTAAGCGGTTTGCTAGCGAAGGGGCGCATGTCATTGTCACCGGTCGCCGACAGGTCGAACTCGACGCCGCGGTGTCCGCGATCGGTAACGCTACCGGCATCCGGGTCGACTCATTGAACATGGCCGAACTGGACACGCTGTTTGATCGGGTGAAATCGGAAAAGGGTCGGATCGACGTACTGTTCGTCAACGCCGGCGGCGGCTCGCTGATGCCGCTCGGGAATATTACCGAGGATCAGTATGACGACATCTTTGGCCGTAACGTCAAGGGCGTACTGTTTACTGTACAGAAGGCTCTACCATTGCTAGCGGACGGTGCATCAGTCATCTTGACTGGCTCCACCGCCGCCAGTGGCGGCACCAAGGCATTCAGTGTCTATGCCGCCTCAAAGACCGCAGTACGCTCATTCGCCCGCAACTGGATTCTCGATTTCAAGGGTCGCGGTATCCGGGTCAACACGCTCAGCCCCGGACCCACCAAGACGCCAGGCTTGTTTAACCTGGCCGGGCCCGACGCCGCACCGCAGCAGGGAGTACTCGACGCTCTGGCCTCGCAGATCCCAATGGGCCGCGTCGGCGATCCGGACGAAATTGCCAAGGCGACGGTCTTTCTTGCCTCCAACGATTCAAGCTTTGTCAACGGCATTGAACTATTCGTCGACGGTGGTAAGGCTCAGATCTGAATATCGCAGCAGTTGGGCGGAGCTGGCCACCTGATGCAGATTCCTGATTCCCATCATGAGCAAAGTCATCACCGCTGCGCTGTCACCTCCAGCGAAAGTGTGGATACCGCGCCCGTCTACTGATTCCGCCAAGCCGGTTGCTCCGCTCAATAGATCGCCTCGGGTGCGTAAGACCGCGGACTTGAGCATGGCGGTGAGAATTGTCACGGAGCGAGAGCGGGCGCATACCCCCGTGGCAGACTAGTTGACGCCTCTAAATTCCTTTCAAGAGAAAGATAGAGGCATAGATGAAAGCAAAGTATTCTTCGGCATTCATAGAGCAAGCGCGGGTCAAGGCGTATTCCCGCGGAGAGCGGACAGTACATGCCGTGGCGGAAGATCTGAATGTCAGCTATCACACCTTAAAGAACTGGATGAAAAAGAAACCGGCAGGCCAGGTTGGCGCGCTAGCGCAGCATGAGAGACGCCCGCAGGAGTGGCGGGCGGAAGAGCAATTGCTGGCGCTGCAGGAGACGCACGGTCTGTCGGAGGAAGCTTTGCATGCATGGTGCCGGGAAAAAGGCTTGTTTGCCCATCACCTGGCGGAGTGGAAAGCCGCGTTTTGTCTCCATGGCAAAGGTGTCGCGACCGGTGCCGGTCCGGAGTTGCGTGGGCTGAAAGAAGAAGTAGAGCAGCTCAAGCGAGCGCTGCAGCGCAAAGACCGCGCCTTAGCGGAGGCGGCGGCATTGCTGGTGCTGCAAAAAAGTTCCGAGCGCTCTGGGAGGACGAGGTCAGATGACCGCCCTGACAGAGCGCAATCAGATCATTGGTTTGCTGGAAGAGGCCATGACGATGGGGGCACGGCAGGATCGGGCTTGTACCGCGATCAATCTAAGTGAGAGCACCTTGCAACGCTGGCGGCGCGATACGCAACGAGGCGATCAGCGGTCTATGCGCGTGCAACTGCCTAAAAACCGACTCAGCGCCCTGGAGCGCCAGCGCGTGTTGGCAGTGGCCAACTCGGCCGAATTCGGTCATCTCAACGGCAGCCCAATGAAGGGGGCCACGATGCTCGCTACTCTGCAAGCGCTGGGCGTCGCGCCCTCGTTCAGCCGCCCCGCGGTCAGCAACGACAACCCGTTCTCGGAATCGCTCTTTAGAACGATGAAATACCGGCCCACCCATCCATGTCGGCCGTTCGCCACTGTGTTCGCCGCCCGGCATTGGGTCGACACATTTGTACAGTGGTACAACCACGAGCATCGTCATAGCGCAATCAACTTCGTCACGCCCGCGGAGCGACATGCCGGCCTGGACACTGCGCTGCTCATCCAACGCGCTGCTGTCTACGAAGCTGCAAAAGCACGGCACCCGCATCGCTGGAGCGGCCCGATTCGTAACTGGCAGCCGGTCCTCGTCGTCCATCTCAACCCCGATCACCACGCCACCGAACAGCGACGCCAACCATTGGAGGGCTTAAACTCAAAACTTCTCAACTTTAGACATTCAGGCCCGCTCAACGAGCGGGTTGGAAACGGATTCAAGAAATCGAAAAATGCTTGACATGGGGCAATGATCGTGTGGCCGCCGCGCTGCTTGCGCGGGTTTTAGCGCAAGCAGCGCGGCGGCCAATGAGGATCGTTTTCGGTCCTCTTGCGATTGCCCATGTCTTTGTCCAACCGTGTACGACTGTGTCTGTCCGAATGGATCAACCTTCTGCTTCTGGCCGTGCCAATTCGCTCTCGCGGGAGCTTTGTCGAGCTGCTGTGCGGCTGTATGGTTTCGCCAGAAGGCTGGGTGACGCGCGCTATCAGCGCCATCGCGCGACGCAGGCACTGGACGACCTACTACAAGCTTCTCGGGCGCGGCAGCTTGCGCACCGTGCGTTTGGCCCGCCAATTGTTCTTGCTGGTGCTCACAGTGCTGCCATGCGATGTGCTGACACTGGTCATCGACGATACACTGGTGCCGCGCTCCTCGGAGCAGGCGCCCGGTTGCGCGTATCGCCACGACCACAGCCGCAAGATCAATCGGCCGCAATTCATACGGGCCCAGTGCTGGGTTACGCTGGGCGTGAGCGCGCTGGGCAACGGCGGGGTCAACCTGGTGCTGCCAATTCTCTCGCGGCTGGTGCCAAACACCGGCAACCGCAACAAGCTGAAAATCGCGCTGGTGCTGGTCCGCTCTCTGGCGGGCGTGGCCAACAAGCCGGTGCGCGTACTGTTCGATTCGTGGTTCATGCGCGCCCGCCTGGTATTGCCTTTGCTGCGCAGACAAATGCACGTGATTGGACAGGCGCGCATCGACACCGCGCTGTTTCTCGTGCCGCCACCGCCAACCACACCCAGACGTGGTCGCAAGCGCATCTATGGCGAGCGCCTGAACGCCGAGGCCATCGAAGCACTGCCCGCGATCGAACTGCGCATGCCGCTCTATGGCAAAGACCAGCAGGTTCGCCTGCGCTCTGCCGAGGCCCGCGCGCGCTTCCTCAAGGGCGCGTTGGTGCGTGCCGTCTGGTGCCAGTTCTTCGATGCGAAGAAACAGGCCTGGACCAAGCCCCGTCTGCTGCTCGCGAGCGAAACGGACTTGAGCGCCCAGGAGATCGTGCAGTTGTACGCGCGCCGCTGGGGCATAGAACCGCTGTTTCACAATCTCAAGCGCTGGTTCGGCGTGAGCAATCTCTGGCAGCAATCGCGCACCGTGCTGGAGTTGTGGATGCAAATTCGCTCGATGGCCTGGACTTTGAACCAACTGCTGAGTCTGGTGCTTGTCGAGACCTTCCCGATGAACGCGGTCGCACCATGGCGCATGAATCAGCCCGTCACGGCCGGTCTGGTCACGCAGTGGCTGCGCATGGAATTTACCGGACTTGCGTTTCGCGACGGCCTGAATCGCAAGTCCCAGAAATTCCAGTGGCCAACGCCACGCAACGACACGCGACCGACCTCGTAGGATTGCCCGCGCGCGCTTCTGACGGCGTCTCATCGCTGTTTCCATTGCCAAATCGCCTCGTTGACGACCACCGTCGCAGCCGGTGAGGCAGCCATTCGCATGTCTAATGTTGAGTCAAAACTTGCCGCTTAAAGTAAAAATTTTAGGCGTCAACTAGCTTGAAATCCGCCGCCGATGCCTCCTTGCTGCCTTTGAACGAATTCTGCCCCTTCGACGGCCGTCGAACCTGGCGCGGCAAGAGATGGTTCAGGCGATTCTGGCGGCGAGCGGCGGACTAACCGGGGAGGTATCGCGGGTGCTCAATGTCGCGACTGAACTCGCCATTCGCGACGGCAGAGAGGTGATCGAACTTGGCCACATCGAGAATGCAGCGCGAGGTCTCCTGTGCTGAGCCTGTGAGACCTTGGCCGGTGGCGCCACGTCCGTTTGACGACGAGGCCTTTGGCGGCTGGCTGGGGCGCTTGGCAGCCACGTATCGAATCAGCGTCCCCCAGCTATGGGCAAGTGGGCAGCTTGAGGCATTCCCCTACTTGCCCCGCTGTGGATGGCTGCTGTTTCCGCCGGTTGATGAGCTGGTGCTTGCCCGTCTCGCAGCGCTCTGACTCACGTTAACATGGCGATCCAAACACCAGCAGCGTGGGTGTCCGACCGGCGCGGCCTTTCATTCTGCTTCGAGTGCCTCGCTCTGAATCCCCTCGATGTCTTTTCGCCTCGCTGGGAAACGTGAGTGGCTGAATCCGGCGGCAACTGTCTGTGAAATTCACGATCACCGCCTCCAGGCCATCTCATCGTTCAGATTACACCAGCTCAAAAATCTCAATGCAGTGATCCGTTGGGTAGGGAAACAGTACGCGCGGGGGATCGCGAGTCGTTCCGAAGCCTCCTTGGCACGCCACGTTCGCAGTATTAGTGCGCACCATTCGCAGAATTAGCGATCTGCAACAGCTGGTGCACTGTCCCTGGCGAGCATCCCTTGATCGTCAAAATGCAATTAATCGCCAGGATTCCCCCAACCCTAAACAGGGGTTTGGCAGCACAGGCCACCTGCCAGAGGAGCGCCGCGGAGTGAGGGCCGAACGGAAGGGCCTTCAAGCACGACCAGCCAGCGTTGCCTTCTTGCAGTGAATATCAAGGACTATCACCGCACCAGGTGCGGCGAATAACTTGCGTCTGCGGAGAAAGTAGATCATAATCTCCGCATGGAAAGCGGAGATTACACATACATCTGGCAGGCCAGTGACTGGCCAAGCTGGCACTACGATCTGGCGGCCCTGGCAGTGCCTATGGCCGAGGTTAGTCGCGCCCAAGGACTGCTGATGGGGCGCTTGGCTGATGTTGGCATGGCTCTGCGCGATCAGGCGAGTCTTGCGGCGCTCACCGAGGATGTGGTAAAGACCAGCGAGATCGAGGGCGAACAGCTCAGCGTCGCATCCGTGCGTTCGTCCATCGCCCGCCGCTTGGGCGTGGACATCGGCGCACTAGCCCCGGTCGATCGTCACGTCGAAGGCGTGGTTGAAATGGTACTCGACGCGACCACCAATTGCCTTGCACCGGTCACCCGGGAGCGATTGTTTGGCTGGCATGCCGCGCTGTTTCCCACCGGCTACTCCGGCCTTGCCCGGATCAAGATTGGAGGCTGGCGTGACGACATCAGCGGTCCGATGCAGGTGGTGTCCGGCCCCATCGGCCGACAACGTGTGCATTTCGAAGCGCCGCCAGCCAATCGCCTGGAAGCTGAAACGAGCCGATTTCTCGACTGGGTCAATGGTGCGTCGAACGATCCGCCTCTGCTCAAGGCAGGCCTCGGCCATTTGTGGCTCGTCACCTTGCATCCGTTTGACGACGGCAACGGCCGTATAGCCCGTGCGATCGGCGACCTGCTGCTGGCGCGCGCCGATGGCAGCCCGCAGCGTTTCTACAGCCTGTCGGCGCAGATCCAGCGGGAGCGCCAGGCCTACTACGATATCCTGGAGCGGACCCAGAAGCGGTCGATGGATGTCACCAATTGGCTGGCCTGGTTCCTCGATACGCTGCATCGCGCCGTCGATCAGGCGCAGGACACCCTTGATGCTGTGCTGGTCAAGACCCGGTTCTGGCAGCGCTGGGCGACCACGCCACTGAACGAGCGGCAAGTGAAACTGCTCAACCGACTGCTCGATGGCTTCGAAGGCAAGCTCACCAGCTCCAAGTGGGCGGCGATCGCCAAATGCTCGCCAGACACCGCGCTGCGCGACATCACTGAGTTGCTCGCGCGTGGCGTATTGCGGAAATCGGATGCGGGCGGGCGCAGCACCAGCTATGAGTTGAACGACCTATCCGGGTAGGCACGCCTGCGGAAATGGCTTGGCTCGTGGGTGGAACAGCGCCTTCATGGCATTCGGAAGGAGACCAAGATGGGCTTCGTTCACCTCAAGGGAGTAGCCAAAAAAACAGGGAGGGCAAATCCGGCAGAAAGTGCGAGCATTGCGTACTGAGGCTATCGGAGAACCTCCGCGCGCATCTCGATCCAGGTGTTGAGAACCAGAATTAACGGTCCTCAACAGGGACTACGAGCGGCGTTCTGATGTGTCCGAGGCCATGGTCTATATAGCAATGGGCAGGCTGCTGCTACGCAGAATCGCCCATCCTTGAATTATCAAACGGGCTCTCATCCGTCGGGTCCGCCACCGCCGCCTCACGAGGCCACAGTGGCGGGCGGTCGACGAGCACGGCGCCGAACGGGACATCCTGTTGCAGAAGCGGTGTGACTAGGCCACAGCCAGATTCTTCTTAGGGGTGCTTCGTTCCTGTTCCGTGCCTCGCAAGATCGTCCCGCTTCAATACCGGCAAGTTGACAGTGCCCTGACTACGCCACATCCGTCTTATGGACAACAGGAAGGCTCCAGGAATAGCGCAGGGCAAGCAGGCGGATTGCGAAGCAGATCGACGCCGCAAACCAAGGCGTGACTGCTACCCTCCATTCCATGAATTGTCCAAGAACTTGTATGGCTGCGCCAACCAGTGCGGCGAGCGCATAGATTTCCTTCTGCAGGATGATCGGTACGCGATTGAGCACCACATCCCTCACCACGCCACCGCCGACAGCAGTCACCATGCCGAGAACGATGGCAACCTCGATGTTGTGGCCAAGCAGCAGCGCCTTATGTGCACCAACGACCGCAAAGAAGCCCAGTCCAAGCGAATCAAAAAAAACGACAGGATGCTTAAGGTGGTCAACGATTGGACGCGCCCAGATTGCCATCGCCGAGGCAAACACCGAGGTCGCGAGATACCGCCAATCTGAAATGCCCACCGGCGGTAACGAGCCTAGGCAGAGATCCCGAACGATTCCTCCGCCACAGGCCGTCATATAGCTGATCGCGACGACACCGAACAGATCGAGGCGCTTCTGTTCAGCGGCAAGAGCACCGCTGACTGCAAAAGCGAAGGTACCGAACAGGTCGACCAGGACAAAGAGACTGTGTTCCATCATGCCGCTCGATGACCGCAAAGCCACGCAGACGCCGCCGTCAGCATGGCCTGCAGCCCCGTTTCCAGCGTCGGGTGGATGACCGGCGCGAACTTGGGCGAATGATTGCTCGGTATCTTATTGATTTGCTTTTCCCTCTGGCCTGTGCATACACACTGGGGTCGGTACCGCCGATGAACCAGAAAACGTATGGCACATTCCACGTACGCCCGAAGATGCTGAAGTCTTCGCTGGCCGACGCCGGTGCTGTCTCATAGGCCTGGTCGCCAAACTGCGCTTTGACGGCTGCCGCGATCTTCTGGGTCGAGGCATCGTCGTTTTCGGTTAGTGGGTAACTGCTGAGGGTGGTGAACTCGGGCGGCCGCTCGGCCTTGGAGGCATCGCACTCAGCGCAGCAAATTCGCTTGACGGACGACAGCATGTACTCGCGCACATCTTCGTCGAAGGTGCGCATATTGAGCTTGATCGTGGCTTCGTCAGGAATGATGTTTTCCTTGGTGCCGGCCTGCAGCGAGCCAATGGTCAACACTGCATTGTCCAGCGGCGAGATTTCACGCGAAACGATGGTTTGCAGGCGCAATGTGGTGGCGGCGGCCATGATCACCGGATCGATGGCGGTCTGCGGCTGTGAGCCATGTGACCCGCGACCGAATAGTTTGATCTTCAAGCTGTCACCGGCTGACAGGATGACACCTGGGCGGTAGCAGACCGTTCCACTCAGTCCTACCATCACGTGCTGCCCCAAGATAATGTCCGGCTTGGGGAAGCGCCCCTGCCCCCAATCCTGAACCATGCTCGTTGCACCCCGGCCCACTTCCTCGCCGGGCTGGAACACGAGCATGACAGTGCCTTTCCAGGCGTCGCGATGCTCTGCAAAAGTGCGCGATGTCCCCATCAACCAGGTCACGTGCAGGTCGTGCCCGCAGGAGTGGGCCACGCCTACCTACACACCATCTTCATCTCTTGCCTTGACGATACTGGCATAGGGCAAGCCGGTATTTTCCGCCATGGGTAGTGCATCCATGTCGGCACGCAACATCGCGGTAGGGCCTTCGCCATTGCGCAACACGCCAACGACGCCTGTGACGCCCACCGCGCGCGTCACCTCGTAGCCCAGCGTTTCGATGTAATCGGCCGCGAGCTTGGCGGTGCGAACCTCTTGCATCGACAGTTCTGGGTGCTGGTGGATGTCCTTGTAGATCGTTTCGAGTTCCGCCAGCAGCTCTCCGCCGCAGGTAGTCAGGGCTTGGACGGGCGAATTCCGCGGCAGTTCGATCGATGGTTGAAGCGTCTGTCGCGCTGCGACGCTGCGGAAATGCGTAGGTTCGCGCAAAGCCCGAGCACCGAGCTGATGTTGACAATTCTTCCCGAACCTTGCTCGCGCATGTGTGGCAATACGGCTCGTGTGGTGCGCAAGATGCCAAACACGTTGGTGTCAAACAGCGCCTGCCCTTCGGCGATCGAGGTTTCTTCGGTCGCTCCGAGCAGCGTCACGCCGGCACTGTTGACCAGCACGTCGATGCGCTTGGCCTGCGCGATGATGGCCTGGATCCCCCGCTGAACAGAGGCTTCATCGCGGATATCCATCTCAACCAGTTCAACGCCCGGTAGCGGCTGCGCTTTTGCGAGGTTGCGCACGGTGCCGAATACCTGGCAGCCCCGCAACGCAAACTTTGCCGCGGTGGCACGGCCGATGCCCGAGGAAACGCCTGTAATGACGACAACTTTGGAATTCGACATGGCAGTTTCTTTCGATATGAGTGGTTCGGTGCTGCGGTAGAGGTTCGAGCGACGAGCCGTGCTGAATGCGCAGCCTCATCCGCAGAGTGACTATTTGCTAGCAACGGCGGTCGATTCGTTGGGCTGCCACCCACCGCCCAGCGCCTTGAAAGCCGCGACGGCGGCGCGCGCGGATTCGGATTGCGCCTGGGCGCGCGCGTCTGATGCCCGTAAAAGGCTTTCGTCGGCTTGCAGGACTTCAATCAGGCTGACGACACCCCTCTGGTAGGCGGCAAACGAAGCATTTCGCGCACGGCCGAGCGAATCCACGCCTTGCGTGAGCACGGCCGCTTGCTCCTCGCGCTTGACCAGAGCCGAGAAGGCGTCTTCCACATCTTCCGTGGCGCGCAGCATGGCGAGCCGGTACGCGGCGAGCATCTCCGCCTCTTGCCCCTTGGCCTGATCGATTTGTGCGTTGATACGGCCGAAGTCGAACAGGCGCCAGCGCAGGCCGAGCACGCCGGCGAATTGACTGGCACCGCTGCCGAACAGACTGCCGGCGCCCACCGATGTGGCGCTGCCCAGCAGGCCGCTGAGCGAGAACTTCGGGTAGTACTCCGCAATGGCGACACCGATGCGCGCGTTGGAAGCCGCTAGGCGACGCTCGGCAACGATGAGGTCAGGGCGGCGCCTCAGCAATTCGCCGGGCGATCCGCTGATCGCAATTTGCGGAGCCGCCGGGATGTTGCCGCCTTGCGCAAGCTCCGCCCGGTGGGTGCCCGGCAGCGAGCCGAGCATCACATCCAGCGCGTTCATCGCCGCATCGAGACCCGCCTCAAGCTGTGGGATGGAAGCGCGAACCTGAGCGAGTGCGCCTTCGGCCTGCCGGACTTGAAGCTCGGCCGCCAGTCCCTTGCCGTACAGCAGGTTGATGGTGGAGAGCAATTCCTCTTGCGTCTGTACTTGCTGGCGGGCCACCTTCAAGCGCGTCTGTAAGCCGCGGATGGCGATGTAGATGTCGGCAGTCTGTGCAGCCACGGTCAGCCGTGTGGCGACTGCACCCGCCTGGGAGGCCTGGTAGTCGGCAAACGCCGCCTCGCGGCCACGGCGCAGGCCGCCGAATACGTCCAACTCCCAGCTTGCATTGACATTGGCCTCAAAAGCGTCGCTGTAGCGGTCGAAGCCGGGCCGCGAATTCAAGACGCGGCCCAAAGGGGTTTCAACGGACTGGTACGCACGCGCGGCCTGGCCCGAGACATTGCCGGAGGGCAGCAGCGCGGCATTGGCAGCGCCAAGGCCCGCACGGGCTTGCGTGACGCGGGCGAAGGCCTGTGCAAGGTCCAGGTTTTGTTCCAGCGCGAGCTGCACGAACCGCGTGAGTTGCGGATCGCCAAAGCCAGCCCACCACGCAGGCAGGTCGGCTCCGGCATTGGCTGTCCGCTGCTCGACTGCCGTCTGGCCCTGGAATTGTTGCGAAACCGGCACATTGGGCTTCACATAATCGGGGCCGACGGCACAACCGGTCGCCAGGCTGGCAACGAAGAGGGCCATAAGGGAGTGTTTTGGCAACATGGACGTCTTCCATCTGGTTTTTGTGACTATAATACAAATTGGTCACAAGTTGTTCAACTATCGCGACTCGCGTAAGCTGGAGCCTATGAAGACCACCCCTACCCCGTTTCCGCCCGTGGCCCGGCGGACCATGACGTGCGAGACCAGATCGTTGCCGCCGCCACCGAGCACTTCAGCCGCTATGGCTACGAGAAGACCGCCGTTTCCGATCTGGCCAAGACCATCGGCTTCTCCAAGGCCTACATCTACAAGTTCTTCGAGTCCAAGCAGGCCATTGGTGAGATGATCTGCGCCAACTGCCTTCGCGAGATCGAGGCCGACGTGAGTGCCGCCCTCGCCGGTGCCAACTCCCGCCGGAGAAGCTCCGGCGCATGTTCAAAGCCTTGATTGAGGCCAGCCTTCGGTTGTTTTCCCACGACCGCAAGCTGTACGAGATCGCGGCCTCGGCAGCGACTGAGCGCTGGCAAGCGGTAATCGCCTACGAAGAGCGCATCCAGAAGGTGCTGCGCGATGTGCTGCAGGAAGGTCGGGAGACCGGAGACTTCGAGCGCAAGACGCCGTTGGATGAGGCCACGACGGCCATCTACCTGGTCATGCGCCCGTACGTGAATCCGTTGCTCTTGCAGCACAGCTTTGACTACACGGAAAGCGCGCCCGGGCTGCTCTCCAGCCTCGTGCTTCGGAGTCTTTCCCCGTGACGCGCAGATTTTTCTTTGTGACCATTGACTAAAGTGGTCACAAGAACCAGAATGAAAGCCCAGATCATCTCGTCGATGGGGCTTTCATGCTTTCGCGTCGCTTTATTACCTCTACCGTTGTTCTTGCGTTTCCGCTCGCGCTGAGCGCTTGCGGCGAAAAGGCCTCTGCAGACCCGCGCACCGAGGCACCGTTGGTGCGTGCCACGGTCGTCCAGCCAGCCGCTTCCGCATCGCGTTCATTCACGGGGATCGTCGCTGCCCGGGTGCAGAGCGACCTCGGCTTCCGTGTGCCCGGCAAGGTGCTGGAACGCCTTGTCGATGCGGGGCAAACCGTCAAGCGCGGGCAGCCGCTCATGCGCGTCGACCCGGTCGATCTGAAGCTCGCCGCACATGCACAGCGAGAAGCCGTGAGCGCCGCGCGAGCGCGTGCGCAACAGACGGCGGAGGACGAAGCCCGCTACCGCGATCTGCGCGGAACGGGCGCAATTTCCGCCTCGGCCTATGACCAGGCGAAGGCTGCGGCGGACGCGGCCAAAGCCCAGTTGAGCGCGGCGGAAGCGCAGGCCGATGTTGCGCGCAACGCCAGCCGCTACGCAGAGCTGATCGCTGATGGCGACGGCGTAGTCATGGAAACGCTGGCCGAGCCCGGCCAGGTCGTCAACGCGGGGCAGGCTGTTGTGCGTCTGGCCCACGCAGGCCACCGCGAGGCGGTCGTTCAGTTGCCGGAAACGTTGCGGCCGGCGATCGGCTCTGTCGCACAAGCCACAATGTTCGGAAAAGACGGCACCAGCGTGCCGGCGACACTGCGGCAACTGTCGGATGCTGCCGATCGGCTTACCCGCACCTTCGAAGCGCGCTATGTGCTGGATGGGGAACTGGCCAATGCGCCGCTGGGCGCTACCGTGACGATCCAGATTCCGGATGGGCTCACCACCGCCCAAGGCGATCTCCAGGTGCCGCTGGGTGCCCTGTTCGATGCAGGCAAGGGTTCGGGCGTGTGGGTCATCCAGGGAGATCCTGCCAAGGTGTCGTGGCGATCCGTCACCATCGTGCGCCTGGGCGATGAAGGTGCCCGGGTCGCGGGCCAGGTCAAGCAAGGGGACCGGATCGTCGCGCTTGGCGCACAACTGCTGCGTGAGGGCCAGCAAGTCCGCGTGGCGGGTCAGGGCGCCAGCACTGCCATCGCGGGGGTGCGTCTGTGAGCCAAGGCCGCTTCAACCTGTCGGCGCTCGCGGTGCGCGAGCGCGCCGTGACTTTGTTCCTCATCTGCTTGATCTCTCTGGCGGGGCTCATTTCCTTCTTCAAGCTGGGCCGCGCGGAAGACCCGGCGTTTACGGTCAAGGTGATGACGATCATCACCGCGTGGCCGGGCGCCACCGCGCAGGAAATGCAGGATCAAGTCGCCGAGAAGCTCGAAAAGCGCATGCAGGAGCTGCGCTGGTACGACCGTACGGAAACGTACACGCGGCCGGGCCTGGCGTTCACCACGTTGACCCTGCTCGACAGCACGCCGCCGTCGGAAGTCCAGGAGGAGTTCTATCAAGCGCGCAAGAAGGTCAGCGACGAGGTGGCCAACCTGCCGCCCGGCGTGATCGGGCCGATGGTCAATGACGAATATGCGGACGTGACCTTTGCGCTGTTTGCGCTGAAGGCGCAGGGTGAGGCGCAACGTGCCCTTGTGCGCGATGCGGAGACGCTGCGCCAGCGCTTGCTGCACGTGCCCGGCGTGAAGAAGGTCAACATCACCGGCGAGCAGTCGGAGCGCATCTACGTCGAGTTTTCACATGACCGGCTGGCGACGCTGGGCGTGAGTCCGCAAGAGGTGTTTGCCGCGCTCAACAGCCAGAATGCCCTGACGGCAGCCGGCTCGGTAGAGACGAAAGGGCCGCAGGTATTCGTCCGTCTGGACGGCGCGTTCGACGAACTGCAGAAGATCCGCGATACGCCGGTTGTATCGCAAGGCCGCACGTTGAAGCTGTCGGACATTGCCACGGTCAAACGTGGCTATGAAGACCCCGCCACGTTCATGGTGCGCAATGGCGGTCAACCGGCCTTGCTGCTGGGCATCGTCATGCGCGAAGGCTGGAACGGGCTGGCCCTAGGCAAGGCGCTTGACAAGGAGGTCGGCGCCATCAACGCAGACATGCCGCTCGGCATGAGCCTGACCAAGGTGACGGACCAGGCGGTCAACATCAGCGCTGCCGTCGATGAGTTCATGCTCAAGTTTTTCGCCGCGCTACTGGTGGTGATGCTGGTGAGCTTCGTCAGCATGGGCTGGCGCGCGGGCCTGGTGGTGGCCGCGGCTGTGCCGTTGACACTGGCGGTGGTCTTCGTGGTAATGGTCGCCACTGGCAGGAACTTCGACCGCATCACTCTCGGATCCTTGATTCTGGCGCTGGGCCTGCTGGTGGATGACGCCATCATCGCCATCGAAATGATGGTAGTGAAGATGGAAGAGGGCTACAGCCGCATCGCCGCTTCGGCCTATGCGTGGAGCCATACTGCGGCGCCCATGCTATCGGGCACGCTGGTGACCGCCGTCGGTTTCATGCCCAATGGCTTTGCGCGATCCACCGCCGGTGAATACACCAGCAACATGTTCTGGATCGTTGGCATTGCGTTGATCGCATCCTGGGTGGTCGCGGTGGTGTTCACGCCTTACCTAGGCGTGAAGATGCTGCCCGACTTCAAGAAGGTCGAAGGCGGCCACGATGCGATTTACGACACGCCGCGCTACAACCGCTTCCGTCAATTGCTCGGGCGCGTGATTACACGCAAATGGTTGGTCGCGGGTTCGGTGGTGGGCCTTTTCGCCTTGGCCATCGCGGGCATGGCGGTAGTCAAGAAACAGTTCTTCCCGATTTCGGATCGACCCGAAGTGCTGGTCGAGGTGCAGATGCCGTATGGCACGTCGATCAACCAGACCAGCGTGGCCACTGCAAAGCTGGAAGCTTGGCTCGCCAAACAGAAGGAAGCCAGGATCGTGACGGCTTATGTTGGCCAGGGTGCGCCGCGCTTCTATTTCGCGATGGGGCCGGAACTACCCGATCCGTCGTTCGCCAAGATCGTAGTCCGCACCGATAGCCAGGAAGAGCGCGACGCGTTGAAGCAGCGCCTGCGCCAGGCCATTGCCGACGGTCTTGCCCCCGAGGCGCGCGTGCGTGTCACGCAACTGGTGTTCGGCCCGTATTCGCCGTTTCCGGTCGCTTACCGCGTGACCGGCCCGGATGCGGAGACGTTGCGCCGCATCGCGGCCGATGTCCGGCTGGTGATGGACGCCGGCCCGATGATGCGCTCGGTCAACACTGACTGGGGGATGCGCGTACCCACGCTGCACTTCACCTTGCAGCAGGACCGCTTGCAGGCCGTTGGGCTGACCTCCAGCGCCGTCGCGCAACAATTGCAGTTCCTGCTCAACGGCATTCCGGTGACGGCGGTGCGCGAGGACATCCGCACCGTGCAGGTGACCGCGCGCTCGGCCGGCGACATCCGACTGGATCCGGCCAAGATTGGCGACTTCACGCTAGCCGGCGCCAACGGGCAACGCATTCCGCTCTCGCAAGTGGGCAAGATCGATGTGCGCATGGAGGAACCCATCATCCGCCGGCGCGACCGCATGCCGACCATCACGGTGCGCGGCGATATTGCCGATGGCCTGCAGCCGCCCGACGTGTCGACAGCCATCAGCAAGCAGCTTCAGCCGATCATCGAGAAGCTGCCCAGCGGATACCGCATTGAACAAGCGGGCTCCATCGAAGAATCGGGCAAGGCGACGAAGGCCATGCTGCCGCTGTTCCCGATCATGCTGGCCATCACACTGTTGATCCTCATCTTCCAGGTGCGGTCCATTCCGGCGATGGTCATGGTGTTCCTGACCAGCCCCTCGGCTTGATTGGTGTGGTGCCAACGCTGATTCTGTTCGGGCAGCCGTTCGGCATCAACGCGCTGGTCGGCCTGATTGCGTTGTCGGGCATCTTGATGCGCAACACGCTGATCCTGATCGGGCAGATTCAGCACAACAAAGCCGAAGGGTTGGACCCGTTCAGGGCCGTTGTAGAAGCCACCGTCCAGCGTGCGCGGCCAGTGATTCTCACCGCGTTGGCCGCCATCCTGGCCTTCATTCCGCTGACCCATTCGGTGTTCTGGGGCGCACTCGCTTACACGCTCATCGGCGGGACATTTGCTGGGACGATTTTGACCCTGGTGTTCCTGCCGGCCATGTACTCGATCTGGTTCAGGATTCGGCCCGGCAATGCGGCCGATGCGCAGCGAGATCGGCATGAGAGTGTGCAACCCGCCGGACAACTGGTGCCCGAGTAATGGTGATCTGCAAGGGTATGTGCCAGGCACATTGCCCCTGATCTCAATTCACTTGCATCGCGCCCACTCCATGGGGGGGACCAGCAGCATTTTTGTCTCCCCGCCTGCCCATTTCTACCTCCGTGTCTCCGTCCGTACCTTAGGGCAGGCGGGGTTTTTTCTATGCCGGAATGTCTATTAATGATAGAGCGGTGCTGCGCAAGATATACATCTACGGTTATCTCAACCGCGTGTAGCCGCGCCCACGCCAGGAGCGTAGGCGACGCGCCGTCCTCTACCTGCAGATCGCTAGGACCGCTGATGTATACGCCGGCGTTATCCGATGAAAGCGGTGCGCACCCACATCAGGGAAGACTGGATGCTGTTATACATCGAACGGTGGCTGGTTGCACCGTTCGAGACAACGGACGGGGTACGTGTGCCCCGCACGTGGGGGACAGCCCAGGGCGGTGTCGTCAGTCCGATCCTGATGAACCGCATTACCCATTCGACCGATGGATGCACCGCACCAGCCCCAACTGTCCGTTTGCCCGCTGCGCGGATGACGCGGTGGTTCACTGCCATAGCCGCAGGCAGGCGGAATACGTGATGCGGTCCATTGCAACACGGCTGGCAGCTTGTGGGCTGACGATGCATCCGGAGAAATCGAAGATCGTGTTCTGCAGAGACAGCAACCGCAGCGAACGCCATCCGCATGCGAGCTTTACGTTTCTCGGTTTTACGTTCAGGCCGAGGAAGGCGCGCAGCCCGCAAAGGGGGGCCGTTTACCAACTTCCTGCCGGGAGCCAGCGAGAGTGCCTTGAAGCGGATGCGGCAGGCAGTGCGGGGTGGCGCCTTACCCGCCAGACCCATGTAACGCTTGCCGACGTGGCTGAGACTGTACAACCCGGTGATACAGGGGTGGTGGAATTACTATGGCGAGTTCAACAAGATTGCGATGCTTCGCATCTTCCGGCACATCGACTGTGCTCTGGAGCGTTGGGCCCGACGGAAGTATAAGGGCCTGCACCGGCGCAGGCCACGAAGTGCCGAATGGCTGGACAGGATGCGCCGTACCAACCAGATGCTGTTTGCTCACTGGCGTGTGGTCGCGCCGCAGGCTGGATAACGGGAGCCGCATGACGCGAGAGTGTCACGTACGGTTCCGCGAGAGGCTCGGGGGCGGTTCCCCGGGTCTACTTACCACGCTGTGGTGACGGTGCCGGTTTGGCGATGAGGTCCGATGCATTCGCTATGACGTGACGCGGCGATCTCGAGCGCCGAGATGCGGCGGGGCGAGAATTCCCGTTCAAAACCGCGACCCGGACCTGGTGTTGAGGATCGTTAATTCCGCTAGCGGTGACCGCTATATCCGCTAGCGATCACATGGATGTAAACCATTGATCTATATAGAGAAACAGCCGTTCAGTGGCGCTTTTTGGCCGTTGTGCAAGAGCAACGCCTTTTTCCGTCCATGTCCAACGATTCCGCTAATGCGGCGCGGCGGATCATTAATTCGGCTAGCGCGGGCTACGCCGAGCCGGTGTCGGCGAAATTCTATTGCTGGCCGGGCAGGGCGGACGGAGAGGGTGATAGTTCGGTAGAGCCATGCGCATGACCTCGCGAAAGATGGGAAAAATAGGGGAATTCTTGCGATCCGCATTCACGCCACGACCTGCGCGTCAGGGAGATCTCCATTGAAAGCGCTCGCGAGCATCGGCAGGAGAAGAGCGTTTTTCCTTCATCTATCCTGGCTGGCACCCACATTTGCATAATTAGAGGTCGCCATTAGCCGAAATAGCGATCTGCAACAGCCGCGGCACCAGGTCCGGATCGCGTCGCGCAATGCCGGCTCCGTCAGGCCAAGTTCCTGCGCGTGCGGGACGAGATCCTCAAAGGTGCCGATCTTGAGCGGTACCTTGGGCGCAGGATTCTTCGGAAAGGTTTGTGGGAACCGTTTCTGCAACTTCACGATAGCTTGCAGCACCGGATCGACGGGCTTAACGGGTTTCGCTGGGCGGGCCGAAGCCTTCGGGGATGCGCGACGCGTCTTGTCCGGTGGCGCGGCCTTGGCTTGCTTTGCCAGTTGTTCCTTCAATGCCGCCAGTTGTTCGAAGCCCATCGTGCCCAGCCATAAAAAAATCATACAAAATTCTAGAGCAATCCGTCGCAATTCGCTTTGGCGCTTACTTGCGGCGTGACATTGGCAAAACCACATACCAGACATCCTGGCCCGGGTGGGCGCCCATCACCCTTCGCGCGTCCAGCCGATCCGGTGGCGCTCCTGCGTGGCCTCATGCCGCGCATCGTCTTCGGTGTGGAGGTAGGTGTTGCAGATCGTTAATTCCGCGAGCGGCGCCCACATATCTGCGAGCAATCACACTGGCTTAACGCATTGATTCTGAATGAAAAACTGTCGGTGGAAGGCGATTGGTGCCGTTGCGCAGAGGCAACGACCTTCCGGCGCAGGACCACAAATTCCGCGACTGTGACTCTGCGGACCGGTAATTCGACTACTGTGGGTTGAAGGTTAGTGTTCTGCGTACCTCCATGACTGAGCCTACGGAGCGTGAACTTGCCATTGCGCGAGTCCTGCGTCCTCTTGGAAGGGGACCGCTCTCGCGCAAGCAAGCAGAGTACGCTGGCAAATTGCTCGGAATGCATCGGTCCACGGTCTATCGTCTTCGGCAACGGTTTCTTGCTGATCCAGTCGCGAGCGCGCTGAGCCCGTATGACCGCGGTCCGAGATCCGGAAAGGGGCGACTGCCGGCGCAAGTCGAGAACATCGTGAACGATGTACTAACCACATGGCTGCCGCAGCAGCGTTATCTGGCGCATCCGCTGTTTGAGCTGACCATCGAAATCCGCAAACGTTGTGCAGATGCCGGCATCACCGCACCAGCCAGGTCAACCATTTCACGGCGCTGGGCCGCTCATCGGAAGGAAGAGGCGCTTCTGCAGGCGGCGTTACCGGCGGCAACAATTCCGCCTGGCAGTCTCGTGGCGCGTTACCCGATGGACATCGTTCAGGTCGATCACACTCTGGCCGATGTGATCTTGGTGGATGAGTTATATCGGCGTCCCATAGGTAGGCCATGGCTTAGCCTCGCTGTTGACGTTGCCACACGATGTGTCGTGGGAGTGTATGTGGGGATGGACCGCCCGAGTGCGGCCACAGTCGCTCTCCTGTTGACGCGCGTCGTGCTCGCCAAGGTGAGTTGGCTCGCCAGCCTCGAGGTCAGTGCCGAATGGCCGATGCACGGCATCCCGAAGGTTCTTCACCTCGACAATGCGGCCGAGTTCAAGAGCAGGGCGCTGCGTTCCGGGTGTAGCCAGTACGGGGTGGAGTTGATGTATCGTCCCGCCGGACGCCCATACTTTGGCGGACATATCGAGCGATTGAACCGGACCCTCATGGAGCGCGTCCACAGCTTGCCGGGGTCGACTGGATCCTCTCCAAAGGGCCGCAAGGCTAGGGCGCCTGATCGAGAGGCATCCCTGACTATCCGAGAGTTCGAGCGGTGGCTGGTCCTGGAGATTGCGCAGCGCTATCACCATAATGCGCACCGGGGTTGCGCGGAGCCACTCCCTACTCCATGTGGGCCACTCTTGGCGGCGTGACGCCACCGAAGTTGCTTCCCGATACGGCGTCCGAGGCTTTGCGCTTCCTGATCCAGTTCCTGCCGATGACCTATCGAACGGTCCAGGCGGATGGTCTCACGCTATTCTACATTCGATACTGGCACCCAATCTTTACTGCGTGGCGGGCAACCAAGCAGAAGGTCATTACACGGTTTCACCCGGAAGATCTCTCCAAAATTTTTGTCAGCGTTGATGGCAAACGGTACCTCGGGGCGACCTTTGCCGACTTGCACCGTGAGCGCGTTTCGTTATGGGAGCAGCGCAGCGCATTACGGCATCTGCGCGCCCAGGGACAGAAATACGTCAGCGAGGCGATGCTGTTTGAGGCCATCGATGAACAGCGACGGATCGTTGCGCGCGCAAGAACGCAATCATTGGGCGCAAGCCGTCGAGGCACTGTCTTGAAGGATCCGGTGCCAAGGAACGCTCGGCAAGAGAGTTCTCAAGTTCGGCAAAGCGAAAGCGCATCGGTGAAACCTACTGAGGCGTCCGTCGACTACAGCAAGCCAGCCATAGCGTACGATATCGAGCAATGGTGATCCGTAATGGGCGCGCTACTCACACATCTTCTGCCTGCTGCAAGACCATTGGCTCAGTGCGATGACAATGTCCGGATTCGAGGGCTGGCCCGTAACCGATGGATCGATTACCCGCGTGCCACGCAGGCGCTGGAGATTCTTGAACGACTCATCCAGACACCTGAGCGCGAGCGTATGCCATGCCTGTTACTGCACGGAGACTCCAATATCGGAAAGACGCAGATCATCTCCAAGTTTCGGCGTCATCATCCGCCCGAGTATGACGAGGAAAAGGGCGTTGAGATGTGCAAGATTGTCGCCATGCAGATGCCGCCGACACCTGATCAGCAGCGATTCTATGCGTCACTGCTTTTCGAGCTGGGGGCGCCTTTCAATGCTACAGCCCGGCTTTCCGCGCTCGAGAAGCTGACCCGAGAGCTTCTTCGGAAGGTGGCGCCGCGGATGCTGATTGTTGATGAGGTCCATCACTTGCTGGCAGGAAGCTACCGGGAACAGCGGGCATCCTTGAATCTGCTGAAGTTTCTGGCGAATGATTTGAGAATCTCCATCGTCCTCGTTGGCACCCAAGACGCCGTGATTGCGTTGCAAACGGATCCGCAGATGGTGAGCCGGTTCACACGCTTCGAAATTCCCAGGTGGAACGAATCAGAGGCCTTCCGATGCCTCCTTGCTGCCTTTGAACGAATTCTGCCCCTTCGACGGCCGTCGAACCTGGCGCGGCAAGAGATGGTTCAGGCGATTCTGGCGGCGAGCGGCGGACTAACCGGGGAGGTATCGCGGGTACTCAATGTCGCGACTGAACTCGCCATTCGCGACGGCAGAGAGGTGATCGAACTTGGCCACATCGAGAATGCAGCGCGAGGTCTCCTGTGCTGAGCGTGTGAGACCTTGGCCGGTGGCGCCACGTCCGTTTGACGACGAGGCCTTTGGCGGCTGGCTGGGGCGCTTGGCAGCCACGTATCGAATCAGCGTCCACCAGTTATGGGCAAGTGGGCAGCTTGGGGCATTCCCCTACTTGCCCCGCTGTGGATGGCTGCTGTTTCCGCCGGTTGATGAGCTGGTGCTTGCCCGTCTCGCAGCTCTGACTCACGTTAACATCGACAGACTAGTGGCGATCCAAACACCAGCAGCGTGGGTGTCCGACCGACGCGGCCTTTCATTCTGCTTCGAGTGCCTCGCTCTGAATCCCCTCGATGTCTTTTCGCCTCGCTGGAAACGTGAGTGGCTGAATCCGGCGGCAACTGTCTGTGAAATTCACGATCACCGCCTCCAGGCCATCTCATCGTTCAGGTTACACCAGCTCAAAAATCTCAATGCAGTGATCCGTTGGGTAGGGAAACAGTACGCGCGGGGGATCGCGAGTCGTTCCGAAGCCTCGTTGGCACGCCACGTTCGCAGTATTAGTGCGCACCATTCGCAGAATTAGCGATCTGCAACAACCGCATCACGTTTAGGTGCCTTTCACTGACTATCAAAATGCAATTAATCGCCAGAATTCTTGCCTCAACTCAAACCGGGTTTGGCAACCCGGGCCACCTGCCAGGGGCGCGACGTGGAGAAGTGAAGCGCGGGCCGTTAAGGCCTTCCGCCTGCACGGGACGCCCATCCCATCTGCTGGCGCGCCGGCGCGGTGCAATCGGTGCTGCGGGTTCCGGCGCAAGCGGCGGCGAAACCAGCGCCATCTCGCGTGGCGAACGTCGTCCTGTCCGGCAGCGTAACCAATACGGCCATTGCCAACTTCGGCAGCTGGCCCTTTCTGCGACACAACCCTATCGGGTGCTCATGTATGCGGCAAACAGCGCCGGCTGCAAACCGCGCAATTCCTTGCGCCGTTCAACTAGTGCAGTGTTCCATTCTGTTTGGAACTTAAGCGGCGGTTAGCGCGAATGACCTTCTGCAGGATATCGCGAGCGCTCTTGGTCCAGATGAACGGCTTGGGGTTGGTGTTGTGGTGAGCGATGTACTCATTTATGGCGTCGACCAGTTCCGGCACGCTGGTGAATACGCCCCGGCGAAGTCGCTCGGTTGTGATGTCGCGAAAGAACCGCTCGACCATGTTCAGCCATGATGCCGAGGTGGGCGTGAAGTGCATGTTGAATCGCGGATGCTTGGCCAGCCAGTCCTGTACCGCAGGATGCTTGTGCGTGGCGTAGTTGTCGGCGATCAGATGCAGCGTTTTGTCCTTGGGCGTCTCGCGGTCGATCTTGCGCAGGAATTTCAACCACTCGCTATGACGGTGGCGCTGCTGGCACTGGGCGATGACCTGGCCATCGAGCACGTTGAGCGCGGCAAACAGCGTGGTCGTGCCGTTGCGCTTGTAATCGTGCGTCATGGTGGCCGCGCGCCCCTTCTTCAGCGGCAGCCCGGGCTGTGTGCGATCCAGCGCCTGCACCTGGCTCTTCTCATCGCAGCACAGCACCAGCGCGTGCTCGGGTGGCGACATGTACAGGCCAACGATATCTTCAAGCTTCTCGACGAACTTCGGATCGCGCGACACCTTGAAGCCCCGCACTATGTGCGGCTTCAACCCGTGGGCGTGCCAATGCCGCATGACGGTGCTGGCGCTCACGCCCAACTCGGCGGCCATCTTGCGCGTGCTCCAGTGCGTGGCCGCCACGGGCTTGGCTTGAGTGGTCAGCTCCACCAGCCGCGCCGTGTCCACCTTCAATGGCGGCGCACCGCGTGGCAAGTCACGTTCAATACCGGCCAGCCCCGATTGCGCATACCGCTCGCGCCAACGCGAAACCTGCACGCGTCCGATTCCCAACTGCTCGGCGATGTCCTTGTTCTGCATGCCGTTGGCGGCCAGCAGCACGATGCGCGCGCGCTGCGCCAGCCTCACGCTCGTGAGCTTCGACTGAACCAGCCGCGTCAACCTGGTTTGCTCCTCGTCGGTCAACAGGATCTCGGGGGCAACTCGCACTCGCTCTCTCCACGCTTTGTCGCTGTAGAGCAATAGTCTCATATAAGTTCCACCAAGAACAGAACACTACACTAGCTCGTGGTGGCGACCGTGCCGCTCCAAGTTCAGCAGTTCGAGCAGCACGCGCATCGCACGCTCAGGCGAGCTTTGAGTTGATTGCTGCGTCTGACGCAGTAGGTTCGCTAGGCCAGGCTTCTCGATCAACGCCCAGGCGGGAAACCACACCAGATCCTCGACGGCACCATCGCCCTCGAAGCGAGAGTCGAACGTCTTGCGAAGCGTAGTCAGACAGGAGTCCTTTAGGCGGTGCATCAGTCCGTCAAGACGGCTTGCCGAAAGCCACGCGAGTTCGGCCAACAGCGGCCAGATGGCCTCCAGTCCGTGCTGGTGATATTGCGCCTCTGCCATCCAGCAAAGCGTAGTGGGAATGCGGCGCCACGATGCAATACGTGCGATGGCTTCTTGCGCCGCGACCCAGTCCCCGACCTTGATCCACAAGGGCGCTGCATGGGCATCGTTCTCGTTGCGGCACAACGGCAAATGCTCAGCTGCGTGCGCGAGCGCTCGCCAAAACGGCGCGAGCCATGCGCTGCCGGCAGTATCACCAAACACGCGGGCGGCAGCCGGCATGACCTCGCAGGTGATCTCGCCTTGCGCACGTCGCAGTGCGTCGTGGTCGCTAAAACGCTCTGGCCTTTGATCCTCGAGGGCCCGAGTCAGCGTACTAAGGGCAGGGAGCAGATCGTCGGAAGGACACTCGCTGAGCAATAGCTGCAACGCACCACGCGCAGCCACCGCATCGCGGCGCTGCAGGGCGTCGGCAACATCATTACGTAGCATTACATCGCGGCTGTGAGCAAAGATATCGAGTTGCATCGACTTCAACACCCAGAATAATGTGACCGGTCAAGGCATGAGGAGGGATTCTAATCCATCTGGTAGCTCAGGAGCAGGTGGGGAGTGGCCGCATCGGCGGCGACCAGGCGGAAACCTTGCCAGCGCGGCCGATGGGTGGATACGCGTTGGAGTAGCCAATGGGATGCCAGGGGGAAGTGTTTACTCTGTCCATACCGAATCCACTTCCCGCATCAACCGCCCGGCGAGAATATAGTCGCCCAGCTTGGATGCCTTTGCCTCGAGGCTCTCCAACTCAGCTGCAGGCAGCTCGGTCAGATCAAATTGACAATAGAGGTTTCGCTGCCGGAAGGTCGTTTTTGGCTGCATCAGGCCAGCGACCAATGCCGTCGGCGATTTGACTGCGATGTTCTCTTGCCCGCGATATTCCACGCGGATCCCTGCCTTCTGGCCGAGCCGACCCAGTTCAATCGCGTCTTGCCAGCCAGCCTCATAGTCCAGTTCCACCACGGTCACGCCTTCCGTCCCCAGGAGTCTTAGTGCCTCCCCTTTGGTGCCAGCTCGTGCTGTCGCCATTGACTTCTCCACTCACATTCTTGGCGCATTTGGGCAACACCCTGTGCTCCCACAGTATTGTAATCGCCGGCGGAGCATCGAGCCCGATAGCCCTTTCCGACGATTGACATCCGCAGGGGCTGTGGAATGTGGGGGCAGACCAGGTGGGAAAGGGGAGGGAGTTGCGATGTCGCCGCTCTTTCAGAACACACTTCATTCAGCTTGTGGGATGCCAGGCATGGCGGTGGCATTGGGCAATTCCCCCCGGTGCCACGGTCATAGCCGGAGCCCTTGCAGGCTTCATGTTCGGCAAATTCAGCTCGGGGCAGCCAAGCATCGGCGAAGAACTTGTTCGTGCGTACCTCATTCTGCACATGGTAACTCGCGCTGAATTCACCCACTCAGTTGCTATCGCGCCTTTCCTGACGGGGGAGAATAGGCCGGGAGGGCTGTATTCACAGAAGCTATCTCTGTTCCGGCTAAGATCATCAGGGCGGGCGAGATTCACAGAGTTAATGAAAATTTGGCGAAGTGCTGTAGGATAATCGAACTGTTATTTATAGACGGAGACCGAGATGGCTACCTACAAACAGTTGCTAGCAGAAAAGGAAAGGCTGGAAACGCAGCTCGCCGAGGTTCGTCAAAGCGAGGTCGCGGGCGTCATTGAGAAAATCCAGGCTTTGATGGCAGAGTATGAACTCACCGTCGATGACTTGGCACCGAAGCGGCGCCGTGGACGCCCGGCGGCTAGTGACAAGCCCAAGGCTGCGGCGAAGGAGAAGACATCGCTGCCGCCAAAGTACATGGACCCCAAGACGGGCGCCACCTGGACCGGCCGTGGTCGGGCACCGGCGTGGCTAGGGAAGAATCGCGACAAGTTTCTGATTCCAGAGGCGTGAGCGGGAGCGCTAGCATCCGATTGCCAAGCAGGGATTCCTTGGTCTACGGTGTGGTTGCCAAAGTTGTCTTTCGGCATCAATTGCACGGCATTACCCAGACGTATCTGGGTTTTCCCGCTATCCACTAGCTTGGCGGAAGTGTTAACCGAGAAGCCGCAATCCTTAGGAATCGAATTGTTAAGCGTTTTCTGCGTTCAGCTCGCGTACGACACGAGGAGATGCCGGAAATGATGAGAAGCGTGCAGATTCGAGTGGCAGGAGAAACGGATTGGCCTGCTATCGTGGATGTTCTTTGGATGTTCTTGAGTGTTGTGGATTGCCTAACGATGTTTTCGATCAAGCATTGCGCTTCTTTCATCTCGCTGTATTAGATAAGCGGGTAGTAGGTTGTGCTTGCGCCGAGCAATATGGAGAGACGGTTGTTGTGCGGTCCGTTGGTGTGCTTCAAGAGTATCGTGGTCATCAAATCGCGACGCACCTTGTCGGCAGCATGCTGACGCGCGCTCGCGCGGATGGATGTACCAAGGCGGTACTCATCACCGCTGGCCGGCTCGGCCTCTCTAATCACTGCGATTTTCGCTCGCGGAGCTCGAATCCATGCCGGAGGAAGTTCGGCTATCCAAGACCTTCGTGGGAAGATTTGGCGGGGGAGGGCATTCAAGATTTCCATGGGCTAGCTTCGTGCACGACTTGCCGGGAGGAGTCAATATCTCGCGCAAGTCAGCGCCGATGGCTAGCCAGGAAACCGCACACTCAAGCGAGATCCAACACGTCGCAAAGCACCACGCGCAAAGCGGGGCCGGCTTCGAAGTCAGCTCGGCTTTGCCTCTGAATATCAGGACCCCAAGTCCGACGATCGGCGGACGGGCTACCGTGACTGAGAACGCAGCGGGCGCTGGGGACCGATCCGTCCACCACCAGTCCAGTCTCGCGAGCGCTTGTGTGCATGGCTTTCTTCTCATGGGCGCCCGAAACCGGCGCCACGCGAAGTGTCACATCAACTATCCGTTGCTGTTGCCGTCACGGGTGGGTCGCCGTAGCGTGGCGGAGATCGATTTGTAGCCTGTCTGCGCTGGATCCGGCTTGGGGCGGGGAGAACTACCGAGAGCCTTCTTCCTTTGGGGGAGCGCCGTGCCCGTTTTCACGTGTCCGGCGCCATGTTGTACCCGAGAGATTGGCTACAGCCACGCCGTAGTCCGGGCACATGCTAAGGTTGTCTGCTGCGGCAAAGGGGAGGATACTCAAAGTCGGGTAGTCCGCGATGGCTGCCCGATTTCTTCTTTGGACGTTCGGCCCTTTGCCTACCCGGCTGAGGGCTTTTTCTTTGCGCTGCACAAGACAGGCGGCGCAGTGGAAGGGCGCGGCGATCTAAGGCGATGGTGGCAAATGCAAGCCATTGAGGATCACCATGGTGCGGCACGCGCTCACCGGGGAGAGCGGCCCCGCAAACGGCCGTCACTCGGGCGCGCCGCGCGCCAGTTCTTGCGCGACGCCACACCCAGCGCCAGGCCGGCTGCGGATCGGCTAGGAAGCTCTCGTACAGCAGCAGAGCGACGACAGCGGCTTTCCGTGCTGCATCACGGCCCGCAACAGCAGTCGCTCCACCTCGCGCCGATAGGTTTGCAAGGTGGCGGGCGTATCGGCGTAGCGGGCCAGCCAGGCAGCGACAAGGCTTCAGATGGCGCGCTCTCTCTGCTTTGCCTCCCGCCATGCAGTGAATATCGGGGGAGCTTTCACACACAGCCGGGCCGAGCACGAACTGATCGGGCGACGGCGCGGCCCAACGATGAAGCTGCACCTGGCGCGGCACATCGGCTTTATCCGCATGAGCGGCTGCCTATTGGTCTATGCGCGTGGGCGAACCCTGTCCGACCATCAACTGCTGGTCTGCCAGACGCCTGGGTTTCGTTGGATGACGATACATCAGCGTGGGGCCCTAGCGCGGGCGTTACGCGACGAAGTGCTGCATTGCGCCGATCGGGAGCGACTGCTGTCGTATGCCCTGCCAGTGGCTGTATCAGCATCGACTGATCATCGTGCATGGGACGCTTTCAGGATCCTGCCACCAGTACTGCTTCGCCATCTCGGCACGGAACTCGGTATCAATACGCCCGATCTGGCGTCCTTGCGGGCGCTATGTCATTGCAAGGTTCCACCCGGAAGACCTTTCCTCACATTCTACGTTCAGCCTGAAAATTGAAGATATCCTGCTGTACTGAATGTGGGGCAGGGTCATACTGGCATGTCTTGCGAATGGCGTGCGCTGTGGGGGCTAGCTCTGTGCGGCTGGCCTGGCCCACCAGGGTTCAGGGGGCCAGTGGCAGGCGCACCGTCAGGGTCACGCCGCGTCCGCCGATGCCCGCGCTCAGGCCCACCTGGCCTTGGGCGGCCAGCACGATCTCCTTGACGATGGCAAGCCCCAGACCGCTGCCTTCCTGGTTCGGCAGCGCATTGCGATAGAAACGGTCGAACACCTTGGGCCGCGCTTCGGCGGGAATACCGGGCCCGTTGTCGCTCACTGCGAGGATGGCGCAGCCCGCTTCGCGCGCCAGCGCCACGGTGACCTGGCCATGCTCGGGCGTGTAGCGGATCGCGTTGTCCACCAGGTTGGATACCACCGCGGCCATCATCCACTCATTGACCCCCACCGTGACGCTGTCGGCCGCCAGCTCGGCGCCCAGGTCGATGCCCTTGCGCTGGGCCAGCACCACCATATCCTCCAGCGCGGCGGTCACCACCGGCACCAGGTCAGCGACCGGTTGTGCTGCGCCTGAGCTGTTCGCAGCCGCAGCCTCGGCCTGCGACAGCAGCAGCAGCTTGTTGGCCAGGTTGGTCAGGGCCTGCGTGCTGGTCTCCATCGAGCCAAGGATCTCGCCCAGCCTGGTGGCGTCGTCCATCCGGGCGGCGAACTGTAGCTGCGCGCCCAGCACCGCGAGCGGGGTGCGGATTTGGTGCGCTGCATCGGCGATAAAGCATTTTTGCTGGCGCACATATTCGTTCAGGCGGCGGATGCATTGGTTGATGGCTTCGACGATGGGCCGCAGTTCCTGCGGCAGGTCGGATACCGTCACCGGCACCAGATCCATCGGGTCGCGTCCTGCCACCTCGTCCTTCACGCGCAGCAGCGGGCGCAGTTCCACTGTGAGGCCTACCACCACCAGCGCGACCGCAAGCACCAGCATCACCACTTCGCGCAGCAGCGCCGGCATGCGCAAGGTGCGTACCAGCTCGTGGTTGCCGATCAGCGTCTGCCCGACGGTGACGGTGACCTTGCGCGCCTGTCCAGAATCGAACATGGTGCGCGAAGTTTGCACCACCCGCACCCGCTGCGCCTGGAACTGCGAAACGTAGAACACCGGATTGGAGGCGCCAGTCATCAGATGCTGATCGAAACCGGGATTGCCGGCGAGGATGCGGCCGCGGTCGTCGACCACGTTGTAGTAGACGTGGTCGGTGTAGGGCGAATCGAACGAGGACAGCGCCGACGGCGGCACCTGCACCGTGAGGCGGCCGTCCGCCCAGCCGATTTGGCCCGCGATGGCGTCGGCCGAGGCCTGCAGCGCGCGATCCTGCAAGCGGTTGGCGGTATCGGCCGCGCTCAGGTAAGACGCGTAGCTGCTGAGGCCGATAAATACCGTCAGCGGCACCAGCAGCCACATCAGCAGCCGTACTCGCAGGCTGTGGATCATTGCCTTTGCTGCAGCAGGTAACCGAGGCCGCGCAGCGTCATGATGGTGGCCTGGCAGCCCTCGAGTTTCTTGCGGATGCGGTGGATATATATTTCGATGGCATCCTCGCTGGCGTCCTCGTCGAGCGAGTACACGCCCGACATGAGGCTTGCCTTGGACACGGTCTTGCCCAGCCGCATCATCAAGATTTCCAGTGCGGTGTGCTCTTTCAGCCGCAACGAAAGCAGCTCTCCTGCAACGTAGAACCGCCGCGTGTCGGTGTTGTAGGTGAGGTCGCCGCAAGCCAGTTCGGCTTGCTTCTCTCCGGTCTGCCGCCGGGCCAGGGCTTTGATGCGCGCGACCAGTTCCCGCACTTCGAAAGGCTTGACGAGGTAGTCGTCGGCGCCAAGGCCCAGGCACTCCACCTTCTCGTCGACCGATGCGCTTGCGGTCACCACCAGCACGGGTACGTTGTTGCGGCGCGAGCGCAGCCGGCGCAACACGCTCTTGCCGGCCAGCCGCGGGATCTGCAGGTCGAGCAGCACCACGTCATAGCTCTGCGTCTGCAGCAGCCGATCGGCGTACTCTCCGTCCAGCGCGGTGTCGACCATGAAGCGCTCATCCTTCAGCAGCCTGGCGAGCCAGTGGATGAGCGAAGCGTTGTCTTCGATCAGCAATACCTTCATGGACCGCTCTGCTGAGGACCTACTGTTACCGGAGCCTCCTTTTACCACTGCCCGCCCGGAGGCGGGCGCCGTGCCGTATCGGGATATTCCCTGAGTGGCGAAAGCTGCGTGAAGGTTTTCGCTGCTTGGAATGAGCCCCCTGCGTTTCAGACGCGAGCGTGGTGAGAATGGGCCGCGCCGAAGACTTGCACCACACGCGCCAGCAGCCGCTCGGTCCCGGCACGCATGTCGATGGGCTCGACGGCTAGCCACAACTCGATCGCAGCCAGTCCCTTAGCAAATGGGCACATTGCTGCGCCGCCGACAGTGGCCAGTGCACGATCAGCGTGGCGGCTGCGCGTTGAATCTCAATGTGTATTACCTCGGGCGTGGCCGCCGCCGGCGTCTCGCATCAGTCTGCGTCAGCAGGTTCCCCGGCCGCGGGCGAGGGCAGCACATGCAGCGGTACAAACGCGTTGCCGTTCTCCAGCGTTGCCAGCATCTGGCGCTGACGGCCTTCGCGCATCCATCGGTGCACCATGTTCGGGTTCAGGCCTATGCACCCTCCTGGCGGATCTGTTCGAGTACCGTCGTCTTGAATTCGGCGCTGTACTCGCGCCTGCCGCCATGCGTCGGTGGCCACCACATAGATCTATCTCCAAAGTGATGAAGTCAAGCGAGCACGCCAGATGGATCAGGCCTTTGCTGCCCGGAAGCCAGCTCCTGGCGGGGTTCTCGAAAGCTTAGCGTGCAACATTGTCCGCTTTCTGGGGCCACTCCTCGGACAGCAAATTAAATAACGCAAATTGACAGCTGGATGAAAGCTAGGCCGCTCTAGAATGCAATCCCGGGGATCGGCATGCTCACGGCCGCGGCGCTGCTAGCGACGATCGGCGATGCGCAGGCCTTCCAATTGGGGCGGCAACTGTCGGCCTGGTGCCGCGTCAGCGCGGCACTGGGGGCAAGGTGCGTCTGGGCGCCGTCAGCAAGCGCGGCGACTGCAATCTGCGCATGCTGCTGATCCACGGTGCCATGGCGGTCCTGTTCCGGGCCAAGGACAAGGGGGCGCGGTGCGAACAGCTGGCGCGCCGACGCCCGACCAACGTGACGGTGGTGGCGTTGGCCAACAATGCGGCACGAATCGCGTGGACCGCACTGATGGGCAATGAGCCGTATATAAGGAACCACGAGTTGAGGAAAGCCGAGAGGGCCAGGCAAATGGCGGGTTCCGCGCTAGGCCGGTTGCGCCTTGCGAACAAGATTATTGAATTCGACCAGAAGGTTGCACGGGTAAATGTGACAGTGATGGCAAGACAGGTTGGACCGCAAGAACGACACCCTGTCGATTACTAGTGCCTTGAGCACGCTGAAAGGACGAGGGACGTTCTTGGCGAATTCCATCGGGACCGCAGGCTTGACCTGCACTAGGCCGGATGTAAGTCCGCAACCAACCCTATTCGAGCATTACGTGATTTTTACCTGTCAAACCTGCGCGTTCAGATAAATAATTGAAGAAGGTCGCAGCCCCATGTGCTTGGTGGTAGATCACAATCATAAAATGATGGAGACAAAAATCAATGAATAATTCTTTGCGTTCAATGAATTCGGCCCGTAATACCGGCGAAACCAACTGGTACCGTTGTCAATGCGTCCGATCAAGTCATGCTGCCGACTCATCAAAAAAATCAGCTTCAACTGCGGCATCGCCGAGATAATTCATTTGTCTGAAAATCAGACTGGCCGGTTTGGTTATTTCAAAGAGAAATAACTGGATCTGGCGGAGCAGCGCGGATCGATGTCCGCATGATCGAGAGTGCGATAAAGACACTCAGTGATCTGCACTCAGCCTCCAATCTGCATGTTCGACGCTCTTGATCGAACGCCAAAAAGACAGATTCTGCGCAAATAGTTGCGCATAGCATGCCTGCCCGCGTTGCAACTTAGCCGTAATTCCGTGACCGCATTCGTTCATGAAATTTGGCATTTAAATGCGCCTTATCACGGGTCTGTCGTTAATTTAAAATTAGGATCAAAGGAGAAGCCAATGAAATCAATGCCTTCTGAGTATATATTGCCGATTGAGAAAAAAACAACAGAAAAATTATGGCCAAATGGATGGTGGAGGTTGATGGAAATGCGAATTGGCATTATACCGTTACCGGTGTACTTGCTGTTGCTTGCATTGATAACCGGATTTATCTCCACCGGAAAAGTGCCGTCCGATATTTCGGTATCGATTGCGTTGCTGGCGGTGGGTGGTTTTTCTTGCGCAGAATTGGGCAAGCGACTTCCTGTTATGCGCAACATAGGTGCCGCGGCGATTTTTGCGACCTTCATTCCTTCTTACCTGGCATTCAAGCATTTATTACCTGGCATGGTTTTAAAGAACGTGGTCGACTTCACCAAGTCGACCAATTTTCTTTATTTATTCATTGCTTCGATAATTGTCGGCAGTATCTTGAGCATGGATAGAACGGTTCTCATCAAAGGCTTCATCAAGATCTTTGTGCCGCTTGCCGCCGGTTCTGTCGCGGCCGCTGTTGTCGGCACGGCCGTCGGCACCCTACTTGGCTTGGGCGCTTACCATACCTTTTTCTACATCGTCGTTCCGATCATGGCCGGCGGTGTTGGCGAGGGCGCCATTCCATTATCAATTGGCTATTCCGGAATATTGCATCAGGCGCAAGGAGACGTCTTTGCGCAGGTCTTGCCCCCTGTAATGCTCGGCAGCCTGACCGCAATCATGCTGGCCGGTGTGCTGAATTTTGTGGGTAAGAAATACCCGCACCTCACTGGCGAGGGCCGGCTGCAGCCGGGCGAACATGACGAAATGCATCCGGCGGAGGAAGAAGGGCCCGGTAATACGGATATCGGTCATATTGCGGCCGCAGGCATTACGGCGATCTCGCTGTATATGTTTGGATTGATGTGTTGCAAGCTGTTTGACTTTCCGGCGCCCGTCGCCATGCTGTTTATTGCCGTGATTCTCAAGCTGTCACGCGCCGTGTCGCCGCAGTTGCAACAAGGCTCTTTCGTTGTCTACAAATTCTTTTCCACGGCTGTAACTTATCCGTTGCTGTTTGCCATCGGTGTATCCATGACGCCCTGGGACAAACTGGTGTCCGCATTCAATGTCCTCAATCTCATTACTATCGTATCGACTGTTGCGACGTTGATGGCGACAGGCTTCATGGTCGGTCGACGGCTGAATCTGTATCCGATTGAAACGGCAATTTTAAATGCCTGCCACAGCGGCCAGGGAGGTACCGGCGACGTAGCGATTTTGACGGCAGCGAATCGTATGCAAATGATGCCGTTTGCACAGATTGCGACACGCATTGGCGGCGCGATTACCGTAACACTCACCCTGATTGCCATGGCCCAGTTGAAATGAGTGCCTGAAGAAAGGTTTTCAGGTGATTGAATTCAGGTTTTCCGCCATCTGTCTCAATCATATTGTCCAGTGTATTTTATTAGAGAGTTATAGAAAAGATACCATGAAAAATACAATAATTCATAAAATCCCGGCAACGCTGATTCCCGGCGATGGCATCGGTCCGGAGGTAGTCGAGGCCACGGTCCAGGTGTTGGACGCATTGGGTTCTCCCTTCTCGTGGGATGTGCAGCAGGCGGGAATGGCTGGCGTCAACAGCAGCGGCGACCCGTTACCGGAGGCAACGCTGGCCAGCATCCGCAAGAACAAACTGGCTTTGAAAGGTCCATTGACCACGCCGATAGGCGAAGGCTTCAGGTCCTCCAACGTTCGCCTTCGCGAAGAGTTCCAGCTGTATGCCAATGTCAGGCCCGCGATGACGATTGTGCCCGGCCGCTACGAGAACATTGACGTGGTGCTGGTGCGGGAAAACATAGGCGGATTCTATGTGGCGCATGAATACTATGTTCCGGTCGGCGACGATCCGCGCGCAGTTGCAGTCTCTACCGGGGTCAATACCCGCGACGCCTGTAAACGGATTGCCCGTTTTGCCTTTGAATATGCCGTAAAGAACGGCCGCAAGAAAATCACCGTGGTGCACAAGGCCAATATCCTCAAGGCGCTGACCGGCATCTTCCTCGAGGCGGCTAGAGAAGTAGCGAGAGAATACGAAAATAAAGTGCAGATGAACGACATGATCGTCGATGCCTGCGCCATGCAGCTGGTGCTTAATCCCTGGCAGTTCGACATGCTGTTATGCACCAATCTGTTCGGCGACATTCTTTCGGATCAGTTGGCAGGCCTGGTTGGCGGGCTTGGCATGGCCCCCGGCGCAAATGTCGGCGACGACACGGCGATATTCGAAGCGGTGCACGGATCGGCGCCGGACATTGCCGGCAAGGGCATCGCCAATCCGATTTCCTTGATGCTTGCTGCAGGCCTGATGCTTGAACATATCGGCCGGCATGATCTCGCCCAGCGACTGCGGGCGGCGATCACAGGAACCCTTAACGAGGACCACGTTCGGAGCGGTGATCTTAAGGGGACGGCATCTACCCGCCAATTTGCCGATGCGATTGTGTATCGGCTTGATGTGATCTAGACAGAATGTATTGACCTGCCGCACCTCAAGCGGCGTGGATTAGGCTTGAGATACTATGAAGGGCCGCGGAGGCTAAGCCCCTGGAGTAAAACGAAGATTCGCAGTCTCGTTTCTCAGGAGCACGCAAATGAACACGCCTGACACAGCCCTTCAGGGGCAGAATACGACGATCACCGGCTGGCTGTATATGGCCTTCGACCCGGGCGAGAAGGGCTGGAAGCTGTCGCTGGGCGACGGCGTGCGTGGACCGAGCCGGCATACGCTGGTGGCTAGCGACCTGAATGCAGGAAACAGTACGCGCGGGATCGCGAGTCGTTCCGAAGCCTCCTTGGCACGCCACGTTCGCAGTATTAGTGCGCACCATTCGCAGAATTAGCGATCTGCAACACCGGCGCATGCGTACCCCAGCCGAGTGCACTAACGAACGACATGGCAGAAGTGCATCGCCGCGGCAAACGATGCATGTCCTTTCTCGCCCCGGAACACGAGACGGGCGCGACGATGGAGCCATCTTGATTCATGTGGATCTCCTTCTCGTTCGTCACCAATCCTGCGAACGTACCGATGTCGCCGACAACCAGCTTGATGGCCTAGTAGGGCCCGCTCTCGATGGGGGCTACGCACGGATTGGGTTTATGCAGGGCATCACCCTGATACCGGTTGTACGGGGGCTGGCGCTCCTGCGTGGTGGGCATCGTCTTCCGTAGCCAGTCCTTTGGGCGAGCCGCTATAGATCACGCGCCCGCCTGTTTCCCCGGCGGCGGGTCTGGCGTCGACCAGCCAGTCGGCGCAGCGCATCATCTGCATATCATGTTCGACGACGAACAGCGAGTTGCCCCCTGCCTTCAAGCGCTGCAATGCACGAACAGGGCTTCACCGTCCGCCGGATGCAGGCCGGGTAATGGTTCGTCGAGCATTGAGATTTCCTTTGTTTGGGGGTTTTCTCCAAGTAGGGTGGAGGCGAGCTTTGAGCGGCCTACGTCGATTGCCTCCGAATTTCGCTGCAAAGATCGATAAGTCATAAGCGCAATAACAAATGTGTGAGTTTGTGCACCGCACAAGCCGATCAGGCAGCCTATACTCAAGGCGAACTTTACTGGCCCCGGGGAAAACGAAATAACCACCTGAAAAAGGAGGTGGATAATGCTGAAGAAAATTGCACTGCTCGCGGTGACAGGAGCAGCGCTTGGTGCCGCAGTGGCCTATGCAGGCAACGGCATGCGGGACATTTACACTGATGGCGCTAACACGGCGGGGCCTCGTGACCCCTATACCGATGGAGGGAAAGCAACGAAGTTCGATGTCTACGGCGATGGAGCTAGATCCTCAAGGTTTGACGTTTTTACCGATGGCGCGAGAGTCACGGACCGCCGTGATCTATTCACTGATGGAGCGAGAATCACAGACCGGCGCGATGCATTCACTGATGGTGGCCATATCAAGCGAGACATTGAGTAGTCCGCGGAATTAAGTCTGGAGAGAAGACTCTTTGGCTCCCCGACCGCATCCTGACGGCCCCCAACGGTACTCTCTGCTGGGGGCGTTCTTATTTTCAGCGCAACGGCGCGCCGTCCGTCGCCCACGCAAAGGTGCCGTCTGATACGACCGCAAGCAATTTTGGTCTGCGACGCGCCCGCGTCGCGGCATCTCAACGAACTCCCTCTCTACCTCCGACAAAGATTTCTGTTTTCACGCGCAAGGACGCAGAGCCGTCTCGGGTTCCCGACCTGAACAAGCGGACGTTCACAGATGGCCACTGTCGGTCGGACGTGTAGGTCCGAAAAGACCGACGAGTCGCCATCCAGCCTCCGCTCGCCGAACGGTCGAAGACGTGTGGCTAGCGGTCACCCAGCTCAGGATTGGTGATCGTGGTCTCGACGTTGGCCCGATCGATCAGGTTGTGACCGCGCGGCTGCTCGGGCAATTGGTGCGGAGGTGCGGATCCTGAATCCAAGTTGCCCGCCGCTGCCAGACGATGCGCCCGAGCCATGTCGAGGCCGAACTTCGCGAACTGTTGGTATGGGCCGAAGGGTGAGCACGGACACCCAAGAAATGCCTCATACAAAGACGCGTGCGGCTGAGCCTCATAGCCGATGCAGGCCTTCACAGGGTCGAAGTCTTTACCCGCCACGTTCTTGGGATGCGTGACGTGCTGTGCGAGTTGCCGCTCCATTTGGAACTGACGAAGCTCTGCGGAAAAACCGGACAGGGATGTGGTGGAGGACATCCAGACGGCAAAATCGCCTTGCTCTTCCATTGGATCGCGCGTCGGCGTCGCTCGGCCGCGGCCAGGTCGCGCAATTGATCGTTGGTGGAGTTCTGCCGCTGCCGCTGCTGCGGGATGGCGCTCAAAAGGGCTTACACGGATCTTTGGCAGGGAACCATTATCGGCCGGCTGATTGGCGGCAATGCGCAGGCGTTTCCGCGAATGTCGGAATGAGGGGTTCTCTGGGATGTGGTCGGTGCGGACGCGTCGCCCGGAGACCGCGGGGCCCGCACAGTTCGCTGCGCGGGCTGTTTGTTCTGGGCGCTTCGGCGTAGTGCTACGCGTAATCGCCAAACCGATCTGGGTCGTCCGGCATCGTCCATTCGACGGATTTTTCTCCGATGTCTTTTGCCTGTCTCGGGACTGCGGGCAATGTCGTGTGGGGTGCGAACTCCGAGATTAGCTGAGACTTTGGTACGTTGATGACTTCCTCGCCGTCTTCGGACCAACATTTGAACCTGACGGTCATATGGGACTCCGGTTAGTGACTCAAAGGATCCCTCTTGCAGTGGAATGCACAGGGGCGAACTATCATTGTAGGTCGGATATATGAGAGTTGGCTGACGTCAATAGCGACAGGCCTGGATCCAGTCCGATTCTGCCGGCGCGTTATCGGACCGTTGCTCAAGGCAGAGATTTCTAAGAATCCGCTACTGTCGTTGGGTACGCCTCGCAAGCCATTATCAGCAGCGGAAGCCGTCTCTTCAGGAACCTAACACGCTCATGCTACGATTCCTTCATCAAGCCAAAGGAGTTGAAAATGCCAAATTCCTTCTCGATACATTCGCCGAAGCCGTCCGACGACGGGGAGCGGGTGTACTTCACCATCGAGGCGGATGGAGCCAAAAGTAAAGGCTATATTTCGCGCTCGGCTCTTGATGAACTGGCCGGTGGCCATATTGGCGACCTCGGGGAGATCTTCGACAAGCATCGAGATCGGATCAAGGAAGCGGCCCACCTTAAGTGGTTGGTGAATCCTTCGCTCGATCCCATCGTGCTCAGTAGCGACGATTTTTGAGTGGATCAATATGGCCTCCTGGCGCATACCATGGCGCCGCTGAAGAGGATGGGGCGTACTTTTGTCATGCTACGATCCTCTGAAACGATGGGAGAGAGACATGGGCGCGCAGCTTTCCGAAGTAAGCGACTCACGAAGGCCGTTGGTGTTTTGGCGCGCGCGTGAGGCACGATGCGGTACGGTGGGCATGGCTTATCCACGGATCGGAGACGGCCAACGATTTCGGGCGGCCGTGCTGAAGCCTATGCCGGAGCTTTCAGCTTTTCAGCGACACGCCAAGGTAGCAATTCGTCAATACGATTGATCTTGTGGTCGGCGATATGGGTCAGGACGTAAGTCAGGTAGGCACGCGGATCGATGCCATTGAGTTTGCAGGTCCCAATCAATGAGTACATGGCGGCAGCCCGTTCGCCACCGCTGTCGGATTCGGCAAAGAGGAAATTTTTTCGTCCAAGGCTTACACAACGCAGCGCGTTCTCGGCTACGTTGTTGTCTATTTCCACCGAGCCGTCTTCGCAGTACAGCGTCAGTGCGGCCCATTGGTTGAGCGAGTAGTTGATCGCCTTGGCGGTCTCCGATTTCGCCGACAGCGTCTCAAGTTTGGCACTGAGCCAGGCACCATAGGCTTCCAGCAAGGGCTTGGATTTCTCCTGACGCACGCGCAGTCGCTCGCTCGGCGGCTTGCCGCGGATGCTTGCCTCGATCGCGTAAAGCTCGCCGATGTAGTCCAGCGCCTTCATTGTCGTGTCGGACGGCGTTCTCACGTGGATGTCATACAGCTTCCTCCTGGCGTGGGCCATGCAGGCAGCCTCACGGATCGATCCGTCTTTGAACAGTTCGTTGAAGCCAGCGTAGGCATCCGCCTGGAGAATCCCCTTGAAGCCGGCCAGATGGCTTTGCGGATGAACGCCCTGTCGGTTCTGCGAATACGCAAACCATACTGCCGGCGGCTCCTGCGATCCCGAGCGGCGCTCATCGCGTACATAGACCCACAGCCTCCCAGTCTTCGTCTTCTTTTTGCCAGGCGACAGCACAGGGATCGGCGTGTCATCCGCATGGAGCTTGGTGGCTGCCATCGTATAGCGACGCAGCGCTTTGGTCAGCGGATCGAACAATGCCTCGCACTGCCCAACCCAGCGGCCAGAGCTGGCCGAGTTCGATCTCCAGATCCCGCTCGGCCATGTCCTGCTGCATCTGCGTAATCGAAGCGTTGGCTTCGAGCAGCAAAGCGCGGGCCTCAAGCAGCAGCACTTTGAGCACATCGATATCGTCGGGAAGGGCGCCATCAAGCATGTGCCGCAGTTTACGCACGTCCCTGACGGTTTACAATATGGCAAGCCGCCTATTTGTGTGGCGGGGCTGTCTCCAGTCAATCCCTTCGAGGAGCATCGACAATTGCGCCTGGGTCAGGTGGATTTTGCCGCCATCGGCTTGTGGCCAGACGAAACGCCCAGCTTCCAACCGCTTCACAAACATGCAAAGCCCGTCGCCAGTGGCCCAGAGCAACTTCAATGTGTCACCGCGGCGCCCCCGGAAGATAAAGAGGTCACCACCGAACGGGTTATCCTCCAGCGTCGCCTGCACCTTGGCCGCCAGGCCTTGGAACCCGCAACGCATGTCGGTAACGCCAGCAGCAATCCAGATGCGCGTGCCCGCCGGCAGCGCCATCATCGCGACAACTCCCGAATGAGCAGCCGCAGCACCGCCGCTGGAACGTCCCCGCGAATGCGTAGGAGGGCTCGATCAAATTCAACCTCGCAACTGTTCTCTGGCCCCGGCGTCGCTTCTCGAATCGGCGCATTCACCGCCGGCACAGGCATCTCGGCAATAACGCTGACTGGCAGCAAGGACGCTGTGCTGTCCGGCTCCGGGTTCCGCTGCTCGACAACCGATGGTGGACCGTACGCCCCAGCCAGATATAGGCGCCGCCATTTGAACAGCAGATTCGCGTTGACATCGCTCTGCCGGGCTATCAATGCTACCGATGCCCCTGGCTCGAGCGTCTGCTCCACCAACTCCCGCTTGAATTCGACAGGAAAATTCGGCCGCTTGTATCGGCCTCCTGCAACACGCCCACTCAATGTTTTGTCCACTTTGGTGCCCACCATAATTTGGTGGGCACCAAATTACCCGCCACTCAATCCATCGTCGAGAACGGCCTTCGTGAGCCCCTTACTCCGGTTAGGACCCGTTGGAATACAATTGAAATCGTGAAATTTGGTGGTACATTTCCGCTGCGCTGTGCGATACCTGTCTGCTTGGCATTCTCGCCGTCCCAGCCAGCTTTCACGCTCCCTCCACTGTACCCAACTGCTACCTTGCGCTAGGCCAGAATGCGATTCCTTGCGGCTTCTCCTGCGCACGTTCTTGCCCAAGCCAACGCAGCGTGCACCAGGCGCCAGTGCCTCCAATACACACTATGAACAACTCCAAATTCCGCTCAGGTAACCGGAATCCGCCACTCTTCCTTCGTGTACTAAAGCGCCTGCTGTCGGTCGTTGGCAAGGTGACAGTGGCCGGAGCCGAGCATCTTGGCGGCCCGGTCGGCAAAGTCATCGTATGCAACACGTGGGCTGGATGGATCCACTATGGATCGGCTACGCGGTCCTGCCACGCACTCTGCATCAGATGGCCAAGAAGGAGCTCTTCGACAATCCGATCAGCAGTTGGTTTGTCCGTTCTGGTGGCGGGTTCCCGATCGAGCGAGGACGCCCCTCGGCCTCCAGTATCAAGCACGCTGTTTCAATCGTTGAGCAGGGTGATCTGGTTCTGGTTTTTCCTGGCGGGACGCGCAGCAGCGACAATGTCGATGCAAAACGAGGCGCAGCGACAATCGCTGTGCGGGCCAAAGGCCAAATCGTCCCGGCGCATTACGATGGCCCTGATCGATTCCGCTTGGCCCACCTGCTGCGCAGGCCAGTTATCCGCATCACCTTTGGTGCTCCACTCGTGACGCCGGAAGGCACACCCGTCGGCAAGACAGCAGCGCTGCAGCTGACGGCCGAGCTCGATGGAGCGATGAAGGCTCTCGCTTCCGGTCCTACGGGTGAGCGCGCCTTAGTGGGCTGAACCGGATGCCGCCTTCATGATTCAGGCGCTGCGGGAGGACTCATGAGTTCTGTATAACGAGATGGCTTCAGGGGGCTGCCTGTGGAGTGGCCGAGCTATGAAACTGAACGATCAGCCATTTCTCACCGCGCTTTTGCATTACAACGGTGAGTCGTGATGGCCCGGCCGTCATCATCTTGCCGTTCAGCGTTCTCTCTGACTGCCATTTTCCCGAGATCACTACGACGCTGTCCGATAGCTGCAACGCGGTTCTCCCGAATGGCGTCGCCTTGGTCTCCCCGCGCGCCCCGGACAAGGCTCCCGCAAAATATTTGATAGAGGCGTCTGGCGTTGTGATGACCTCGACAGAACTGGTGCCATAGACCATAGCATCCGGCGCAAACAGCGCTGCCAGTTGATTCTGGTTATCGGTGGTGAACAGCGTGAAGAACTTGTCGTATGCAGCGAGCGCGTCTTCCTTGGGACCAGCATGTACTAGCGTAGACCATGCCAAGGCAATCAGCAGTAAGCCAAATCGATTCGTCATTTTCATCTCCCAATTGATCAGTTTTGAACTAAGGAAAGGGTTAATATCGTTTCACTACACCATGCTGACAACAATTCATAGATCGTAAATGTGCCAACAGCGCCACTTTTTTCTCGACCCTGAGCGGTCATTCACCTTTGAGCTTGTCGAGCCAAAGCGGGGTCGTATGGCTCACAGCGATCAGGCGGTGCGATACGGACTGGAACATGGTAGCCCCACCCCGGAAGATTTAAGGATTCCGCAGTGAGCGGCTGATCGGCAAACTCGATCTCGGCTTCGCCAAGCGGAGTGCCGCCGGTTTCAGTTATGGCCTTGATATGTGCAAAGCCGACGCTTGCAAGGTCAAGGCCCTTTAGTTCTGTCGGCGTTGGTGAATGCGACCCGATCCAACAAATAACACCCGCTATAAAGGCACGCTGAGATGCGAACGTACACCCTGAAGGACGCCGAGGCGATGCTGGCATCCCGCACTCGGTGGCCAAGAAGCCGGTCTCCGATCGCAGGCGCGCCAGTCGCTCCTCTTCACGTTTCAGGACATGGTGCTGCTCCGGACAGCAAATTCCCTGCATGACGCGAAGATCCCAACGCGGCTGATTGTCCGCGTCCTGGCGAGGGTGATGGTCTCTCGCAGCACCGGCCAGCCACTGACCGGCGTGCGGATTCGCGCGATGGGCAACAAGGTGGCGACAAGGGATGAGGGCAGGGGTGGCAGGCCGTGTCGGGGCAGATGCTGATGGGCCTTGAACCACGCGAACCAAGTACCGACGTCGTGGAGTCTCTACACGATGCGCGGGCGCCCGCGGCCGAGGCGCAGGATTGGCTTCTCGTCGGCGCCGAGCTGGAGACGGAGGAGCCGGTCGACGCCGAGGCAGCTTACAGGCGGGTCTTGGCGGCAGAACCAACGTTTCTGGATGCGTATCTCAACCTGGGTTGCATGCTGTGCGACGCGCGGCGGTTTGGAGACGTGGCGAGCTTTACCGTTCTGGCATCTCACAGCTGCCGAGCGAGCCGTTGCTCCACTTCAACTTAGCCGTGGTGTCGGAGGATCAAGAACGTCCTGGAGAGGTACTCACCAGCTATGAGCGCTGTATCCAATTAGCGCCGGACTTTAACGACCTGCTCACACCGCTCCCCGTGCGCTCTATACACTGTCGCCAAGAGGCGCTGAACGGCGGCCTACGAGCGCTGCGGCCTGCCGAAGTACCAGTAGGAGACAGTAATGAAATCAATCCCAAAGGTATGCCTTGCTAGCGTTGTTGGATTGCTTGCTGCTGTGTGCGATGCCACTAGTACAACATCCCGCAAATAGGTTGAATAATTAATTGGCTCGGATATCATGGCGGGATGAGTCGAGGCCGCCATGCAACGCCAGTGAAGCTGGCGAACAAAGAAAGACAGGAACTGCTATCGCTGGTCGAGCGCAAGACGGCGCCGCAGCGGGATGTGATGCGCGCGCGAATAGCGTTGTGGGCCCACGAGGGCCACGCCAATACGGTCATTGCGCAGGAACTGGGCGTATCGGTGCAAACGGTCTGCCTGTGGCGCAAGCGCATTGCCCAGCAAGGTGCCAAAGGCATTCGCGAGGGGAGCGCAGTGGCCGTCCGCCACGCATCACGCAGGAAGCGCGACTGCAGTTGATCGCGCTGGCGTGTGAAACGCAGGAACCTGAGGGACGGGTCACGCCCACGCTCGACGAGATTGTGGCGCGCGCCGTGGAGCGCGGCGTCGTCGGGCAGATCAGCCGCAGCCAGGTGCAGCGTATTCTGCAGGCCGGCGACGTGCGTCCGCACCGGGTCCAACAATGGCTACACAGCCCAGACCCGGCCTTTCGCGAGAAGGTCACGGGGATTTGCAAACTGTACCGCAAGGCGCCTCGAAACGCGGTGGTGCTCAGTATTGACGAGAAGACCGGCATTCAGGCCATCGAGCGTAAGCACCCGGGACGTGCACCCGCGCCGGGGCGGCTGCGTCGGCGTGAGTTTGAATATGTTCGCCACGGCACCCAGGCGTTGATTGCCGCGCTGGATGTGCATTCCGGACAGGTGCTGGCAGACTGCCGCGAGCGACGCACCCAGGACGATCTGGTGGCCTTCATGGAGCGCGTGGCAACCGCGTACCCGGGCAAACAGGTGCACGTCGTCTGGGACAACCTGAACACACATCGCGCACAGGCCGTCTGGCAGGCGTTCAACGCACGGCACAATGAGCGGTTCCACTTCCACTTCACGCCGTTGCACGCGAGCTGGGTCAATCAGATCGAACTCTGGTTTGCCCGCTACACGCGCCGAGTGCTGCGCCATGCGAGTCACACCAGCACCGCGCACCTGCGCGAGCGCACCGAGCAGTTTGTCCGCGCGCACAATCAGACGGCACGCCCGTTCAAATGGAGCTTCCGGGGCTATCCGCTGCAAACCGGCGCATCGTAATCGGTCGGAGTAGGAATGCCAGTCACCCAGCACCCCTCCACAGATCCGTACGAGCGGAATTACCGCATACGGCTCCTGCCTTGGGTCGTAACGATCAGACGCTGGTTCGGATAGGGATGGCAAATGTGAGTACAGGGCAACCAATGGGCAACGAGCCGATTCATCTGCTGCCAGCGCAGTCGGCTTTTCTGACTTCGGCGGTGCAATGCGCGATACCACACGCGGGCCACGAGCGCCCGGAAGCGGGCAAGACGCGGCCCGTTCCGCGGCACGCCGAAGTACCGCATGTGTCCATTTACCACGGACCCCAAGTACTTGCCTTGTTCCGCGATGGTCTGGTGCATGCGTCGTCGCAGTTGTTGCTTGACTGCCAGCAGCTTGGCGCGCATGCGCTTGGCGCTGGTCAGCCTCAGGACCGCAAACCGTCCCTTATGTGTCTTCCCACAGCAATGCGTGAATCCAAGGAAGTCGAAGGTCGGCGGCTTGCCCCCATTACGGCGTCGGCAGTTCTCGCGCGCGAAACGCCCGAACTCGATCAGCCGCGTTTTGCCCTCGTGCAGTTTCAAGCCGAAGCGGGCCATCCGCTCGGTCACCTCGCGCTGGAAACGCTCAGCGTCACCGATGTACTGGAACCCTGCGACCCAATCATCGGCATAGCGCACGATGACCATATCGCCTTCGGCATGCCGCGCACGCCACTGCTTCACCCACAGGTCGAACGCGTAATGGAGATAGATATTGGACAGCAACGGGCTGATGCTTCCGCCCTGAACTGTCCCCACCTCGCTCTGCGTCAACCTCCCGTCTTCCAGCACACCAGCGTGCAGCCACTTCTTGATGAGCCGCACAACCCGTGTGTCCGCTACCCGGTGCTCGATGAATCTGACCAGCCAGTCGTGTTCGATTGTGTCGTAGAACTTGCTGATGTCCGCATCGAGTATCCAGTTCACCTTTCGTTGTTCCACCCCCACGCTCACGGCGTCCAGTGCGTTGTGCGCGCTCTTGCCGGGACGGAAGCCGTAACTGAACCCGAGGAAATCCTGTTCGTAGATTGCGTTCAGCACTTCGACCGTGGCGAGTTGGACGAGCTTGTCCTCCAGCGCCGGCACGCCCAGCGGGCGCTTGCTGCCGTCGGCCTTGTCGATGTACACGCGTCTGACAGGCTGGGGCCGGTAAGCCCCTCGGGCCAGCCGGTCGGACAGGTCCAGAAGGCGAGCCTCAAGGTCCAGTCCGTACGACTGCCACGTCTGACCGTCCACCCCGGCCGCCGCCTTGCGCGTCAGCGCAACGTAGGCTGCCCGCAGGCGGTCGACTGCGTAGATGTGATGCATCAGGGTGGTGAACTTCGCACCCGGTCGGCCTTTGGCCGTCTGTCGTATGCCGTCGAGCGCCGTTCCCATGTCATATGCCCGCCCCAATCTGCGGGACATGCGCGCTGCGACTGCATTGCCCTTGGCCCGCCGCCTTCCCTCCACCACCTCCGCCACCGCAGGAATTGCACCCGCAGTCTTGTTCGGCAGCTTCTCAGGTACTACGCAGCAGTCCGACTTCCCACGCCCGTCGCTCATCGTCGTACGCCCTCAGGCTTCACGATGCGCGCTACGCCCAACGCTTCCCAGCGGGATGTAGCAGGGCGCGGGATCTCCCGGTTCCCGAGCAAAGTGTTTCTGCGCGTGCACGGGGTCTTCGACCGCGCGGGGTCCGATGCTGCCTCGCCAATGCGGCAGCACCGATGTGACCTTCGGCTTAATCCTAGAGCCTCGGCACCCCGGTCAACCCGTGCCTTGCGGCACGGGGCATGTATTTCGCGGCTCAATACCCGGCCCGCGCGTACCCCTGTCAACGCTTCGCCTGCACCCTTGCGGGTACACACGCATGACTCCGGCGGATTTCAAGCTAGTTGACGCCTAAACTTTTGACTTTAAGCGGCAAGTTTTGAGTCTAAGCCCTCCAATGGTTGGCGTCGCTGTTCGGTGGCGTGGTGATCGGGGTTGAGATGGACGACGAGGACCGGCTGCCAGTTACGAATCGGGCCGCTCCAGCGATGCGGGTGCCGTGCTTTTGCAGCTTCGTAGACAGCAGCGCGTTGGATGAGCAGCGCAGTGTCCAAGCCGGCATGTCGCTCCGCGGGCGTGACGAAGTTGATTGCACTATGACGATGCTCGTGGTTGTACCACTGTACAAATGTGTCGACCCAATGCCGGGCGGCGAACACAGTGGCGAACGGCCGGCATGGATGAGTGGGCCGGTATTTCATCGTTCTAAAGAGCGATTCAGAGAACGGGTTGTCGTTGCTGACCGCGGGGCGGCTGAACGAAGGCGCTACGCCCAGCGCTTGCAGGGTAGCGAGCATCGTGGCCCCCTTCATTGGGCTGCCGTTGTCCGAGTGCAGCACAACCTGATGCGGCGCAATACGCTCGCGCAGGCAAATATCGCGCATCACCTGGGCGGCCAGTTCGCTGCTCTCGGTTTCATAGACTTGCCAGCCAACGATCTTGCGGCTAAAAATATCCAAGAACAAGTACAAGTAAAAATACAGGCCTTTCACATGGGTAGGCAAATAGGTGATGTCCCAACTGAACAACTCATTCGAGGTCGTCGCGCATAGCGCGCGCGGCTTGCTGCGAGGCTGGGCCGGCTGCTGGGCACCTCGGTGTTTGAGCTGGTTTTCCGCTTTCAGAATGCGATTAAATGTCGACTCCGAGGCAAGGTACTGCCCTTGATCGGCCAACCGCGGGACGATCTGGCTGGGCGGGAGATGACCGAATTCGGCCGAGTTGGCCACTGCCAACACGCGCTGGCGCTCCAGGGCGCTGAGTCGGTTTTTAGGCAGTTGCACCCGCATAGGCCGCTGATCGCCTCGTTGCGTATCGCGCCGCCAGCGTTGCAAGGTGCTCTCACTCAGATTGATCGCCGCACAAGCCCGATCCTGCCGTGCCCCCATCGTCATGGCCTCTTCCAGCAAACCAATGATCTGATTGCGCTCTGTCAGGGCGGTCATCTGACCTCGTCCTCCCAGAGCGCTCGGAACTTTTTTGCAGCACCAGCAATGCCGCCGCCTCCGCTAAGGCGCGGTCTTTGCGCTGCAGCGCTCGCTTGAGCTGCTCTACTTCTTCTTTCAGCCCACGCAACTCCGGACCAGCACCGGTCGCGACACCTTTGCCTTGGAGACAAAACGCCGCCTTCCACTCCGCCAGGTGATGGGCAAACAAGCCTTTTTCCCGGCACCATGCATGCAAAGCTTCCTCCGACAGACCGTGCGTTTCCTGCAGCGCCAGCAATTGCTCTTCCGCCCGCCAATCCTGCGGGCGTCTCTCATGCTGCGCTAGCGCGCCAACCTGGCCTGCCGGTTTCTTTTTCATCCAGTTCTTTAAGGTGTGATAGCTGACGTTCAGATCTTCCGCCACGGCATGTACTGTCCGCTCTCCGCGGGAATACGCCTTGACCCGCGCTTGCTCTATGAATGCCGAAGAATACTTTGCTTTCATCTATGCCTCTATCTTTCTCTTGAAAAGAATTTAGAGGCGTCAACTAGTCTGCCACGGGGGGACTCGGGGCCGCCGTGGCTGGCTAGACCTTCAACGTATGACTCTTTCATTCACAACACTTTGCCGGTTTTGACCGGCGCACAGGATCGACATGCCAGCTTTACCCGCCAAACATTACGCTGCCGAACTGCAGCGGCAACTACGCACCCTGCTCGGCCACGAGCAGATCGTCACGCAGGCCTACGGGCGTCACCTGCTGATCAAACGTCTGGACGATGAGGAGCCGACCGTGGTGGCTCGGCTGACCGAGCTCAGCCGCAATCGTTATGGCGCCGCCTTTCGTACCCATAGTGGGCGTTGGGAACCGTTGCCCGGCACCGGCACACTCGACGAGATGGCCGAGGTGATCGTCACCCTACTGGAGCCATATTTGCAGCCCGATAATTATTAAACCTATTTACGAGATGTTGTACTAGTCTTGCGGATGCAGCCACACTTGCTGCATCAGATAGCGTTCCGCCCATGAACAGCCCACCCGGAACGCCGGGGCGTCCCGACTCTGACAGCGTGCCGCCGGCTGCCGAATTGGCGACGAAGCTCAGCGACAACGCGATCACGATGAAAGTTAAAGCTGAACTCCTTGCCGCGAAGGGGCTCAGACCTTCCGGACTTCGAGTGAAAACTGAAAATGGTGTAGTGCATCTCGATGGCAAAGTTCAAAGCGATACAGAGAAGCTGACAGCTTTGAACGCGGTCCGCGCAGAGGAGGGTGTGCAATCAGTGGTGGACGGACTACAATGGCGATCTGCAACAGCTGCTCACGTGGGCACGGTGGGTGACTGTCCTTGGCGAGCATCCTTTGATCATCAAAATGCAATTAATCGCCAGGATTCCTACCCCCAACCTTAAACCGGGGTTTGGCAGCACAAGCTACCTGCCTGGGGAGGGGGCCGGACGCGCTTGATACAACAGTGGATGTCGTACCGCTTTGCGCGGATCTTTTTCGACGATATGTTTCCATGGCGAGCGGGCAATTTCCGAGCTCCAGCGTCTACGTGAATTCATAGCATAGGGCCACGCTAGGAGCAGGAAGCACGGCGCGCAACGATGGTGGCTGCAGTGGTGACCGCGGCAGTTCGACGGGGAGCAATGGATTCCAGTCGTCGAGCGCACGCATGTGATGCCGGGTCGCTTCGCCGGCGCAAGAACCCCGCGCCGCCGGCACGGCACCGCCGTCACAGATCAGTTCGCCTTCTGTGCAGTCGCGGGTTGAGACAACGCACGCACTCCACGATGGCCTTGCAGGGTGCGCCCGCGTCGCATCGGCCTGTGCAACGTGTCCCGCCGGCCGACCCGCCAGATTCACTCGCGGGGCACCTTCCACCAGGCAGCATCGCCGGGCGTCCCTATCTGACCGCGATATGGCTATCCCTGCGGGAATCGCTGGCGCCGACATAGGAGCCATGCTTCCTGAGCAGGATCTGCATGCCCCCGAAGTCCCAGGTGCTCTCGGTCCTGGCGACCACGTCGTGGCCCAGGGCGGCGAGGCCCGAGACGGTATCGGCAGGAAAGCCGGGTTCCAGCACCACCTGCCGCCCCGGCCCGACCTTGAAGCGGGGTGCATCGACGATGGCCTGCGGACTCTGCGCGTAATCGTACAGACGCACCATCATCTGGACGTGGCCCTGAGGCTGGAATGTGCCGCCGGTCGCGCCGAAGGCAATCGGCTCGCCGCCGCCGGCAAAGGCGAATCCCGGCAGGATGGTATGGAAGGGCCGCTTGCCGGGCCTGAGGAAAGACGGGGAACCGGCGTCGGTGGAAAAGCATGCGCCGCGATTCTGCAGCGAAACACCGGCGTCGGGCACCACGATCCCCGAGCCGAATCCCATGTAGTTAGACTGGATCAGCGAGACCATCATGCCATCACGGTCGCCTGCCGCAAGGTACACCGTGCCCGCCAGTGGTCCAAACGTGTGGCCGAAATCGGAAGCTTGTCGCATGTGGATGCGCGCCGCGGCGGCTTGAAGGCAGGGGGCTTGCAAGCGGTGGCGTACCTGCGCGAGTGCGCAGTCCGTATCGCCGATCAGCGGCCCGATTTCGGCAAACGCCAGCTTGATGGCCTCGATCTGGAGATGCAGCGAGGCCGCCGAGTCGGCCGGAAAGCGCGCGACATCGTGATGCGCGAGCACGCCTAACGCAAACAGTGCCACGGCGCCCTGGCCGTTTGGCGGCAACTCGCTTACCTGTAGCGCGCCGTAGGGCGCCTGTATGGCATCGACCCACTCGGGTACGTGCAGGCGTAAGTCCTCGGCGCTAAGGGCACCGCCTGTTTCGCGGGCGAACGCGGCGATTCGCCTGGCGGTCTCGCCGGTGTAGAAGTCCTTGCCGTTGGTGCGCGCCACGCGTTCGAGCGTCTGCGCAAGCGTCGGCTGCAGGAACAGCGCCCCGGCCACGGGCGCTGCGCCGCCGGGGAGAAACGCCGCCTCGAAACCCGGCTGGCTGCGCAGCTTGGGCACCTGTTCCCGCCACTTCTGCGCGACACTGGGAGAGACGTGGAAGCCGGCCCGTGCGTAGCGGATCGCGGGCTCCAGCACGGTAGCGAAATCGAGCCGACCAAAGCGCGTGACCAGCGCGGTCCAGGCGGAGACAGCGCCGGGAACGGTGACGCTATCCCATCCACGCTGCGGCATCGCGGGCAGCCTGGCAAGACGAACGACGTCGATACCCAGCGGCGCCCGGCCGCTGGCATTGAGGCCATGCAGCTTGCCGCCAGCGAAGACCTGGGCGAACGCGTCGCCGCCGATCGAGTTGTTGGTAGGCTCGACCACCGCGATGGCCGCTGCCGCAGCGATGGCTGCGTCCACTGCATTGCCGCCGCACGCGAGGATGTCGAGTCCCGCTTGCGCGGCCAGCGGTTGGGATGCGATGACCATCTCGCTGCCATGCACGGCAGCCTTGAAGGATGGGTAACGCTCGGGGGCGGAGGCGGATGGAGCGTGCATGGGCTACTGCGCCGCCAGGTGCTTGCTCTGGACCAAGCCATCCCATTTGGTGTATTCGCTTTGCACGAAGATATTGAACGCCTCGGGGCTGCTCCATTCGATCTCGGCACCCTGCGCGGTGAACTGCTGGCGCACCTCAGGGGATTTGAGGACAGCGACGAGATGCCGGTTGAGGACATCCACAACGGGGGCGGGCATGGCGGCCGGCCCGAAGATTCCAAACCAGGCGGTCACATCGAAGCCCTGCACGCCAGACTCGGCGACCGTGGGCAAGCCCGGCAGCAAACTGCTGCGATGCGCTCCTGTGACGGCCAGGGCGCGGACGGTGCCGGCTTGGATCTGGGCCTTGGCGGTGACCTGGAGGTCGAACATCAGGTTGACCTGGCCGCCAAGCAGGTCGGCCAGGGCAGGCGCGCTACCCTTGTACGGGACGTGGAGCAACTGGATGTTGGCGGCCTTGGCCAACAGCTCGCCCGCGAGGTGGTTCGAGGTGCCGGCGCCAGCCGATGCATAGGTGATCTGGCCGGGGCGGGCTTTCGCCAGTGCGATCAGTTCGCCCATGGTTTTTGCCGGCACTGACGGGTTCTCCAGCACGACGAACGGCACGGATGCCACGCGGGAGATTGGCGTGAAGTCCTTGAGCGGATCATAGCCCACGCCACGATTGAGCGCGGGGTTCATCGCATGCGAGCTGACCGTGCCCATCAGCAGCGTATAGCCGTCGGGCGCAGCCTGCGCCACGAACTTGCTGCCGATGGCGGTGCCGGCGCCCGCGCGATTGTCCACCACCACAGGTTTGCCCACCCGTTCGGCGAGCCGCTGCGCGAGCAGCCTGGCCAGGATGTCGGCGGTGCCGCCAGGCGGATAGGGCACGACGAGGTGAATGGCGCGGTCCGGAAAATCCTGCGCGCCGGCGGGCACCGGCAAGGCCAGTGTGGTGGTTGCTACGGCGAGTGCGAGCAGCCGGTAAAGGGAAGTCAGCATAAGCAAGGCAAAGGAGGAATGACGCGCGATCGGCGCGGAAGGCTCAGGACAGCAGCGGGGCTTTGCCTTCGTCGACTTCGGCAATCGCCGGGATCTCCACGCCATGGCAGCCGACGTCTTCGCGGATCTCGTCCAGCGAGCGCTTAATGATCGCCATCTCTTGTTCGGGATGCGTGGCGCCCAGGCCGTATTCGGCAGCGAGGGCGCGTGCCCGGCCCGCGCGCCGTTGCTCGTCCTCTGGCAGGTTGACGACAGCGTAGACCCCATTGAGCAGGCTGCCGCGCAGCTTCTTGGCGAATTTCTGCCCGAGCAGCGCCTTGTCGTCTGCCGATATTTCCGAGAAAAAACGCCGCATGATGATGCGTCCGAACTGGATATGCCGCGCCTCGTCGCGCAGGATCAGCTTGCAGGCTGTCCTAATGGACGCGAAGCGCGCGTTCTCGTAGCGGGCCTGCAGCAGTTCGCCGGATAGCTGCTCGAACAAGGTGTTCACCGCCAGTCCGGCGAAGAAGCTCATCTGCTTCTCATCGCGCTCATCGTGGAAGCGCGGGATGATGGCGCGGAAGTAGTCCGAGCGCGGCGACTCCTGATAGCCGGATATGGCGCGCGCTACGCGGAACGAGGCCTCGTGGTGGCGCAGTTCCTCGGCGATGAAGTTGACGACGTGTTGCTTCACCTCGAACGGCTGGTGCTCGAAGATCGCATCGCGCAAGCGCTCGGCGCCGTAGGGAATGGCGCCGTGTTCCATCCAGGCGCGCAGGCTCCACCACTCGCCGCCAGCCTCGCGCACTTCCGCCGGAATGTCGGCCTGCTCCAGGTCCGAGTAGTTGATCTGCGTCGGGTCCCACGCCAGCGCACGGGCCTGCTCGCAAAGGCCCCAGACATCTTCGTAGGCCAGGGTGGAGACGATGGGGTACGGGTTAGGAACGGGCGTGAGTTCTTCAAGCAGGGAGGGGCGCATTGTGTGGTCCTGTAAGGCTCTTGCGTTTTGCTCTATGGACTCACTGTAGTTTGCACGGCCCTGATATTCCAAATACTATTCAAAGCTATCCTTGATACATGGAGTGAATCACCGTGACCGACTTGCGTCAGTTTCAACAGTTTGTCGCCGTGGCCGAGCTGCTGAGCTTCCGGCGCGCGGCCGAGGCGTTGCACATGTCCCAGCCGCCCCTGACGGTGGCCATCAAGAAGCTGGAAGAAACCATCGGCACCGAACTGCTTGAGAGGAACCGGCACATGGTGCGGTTGACCCCGGCCGGGGAAGTCTTCCTGGTGGAGGCGCGCAGGACCATTGCCCAGGCCGAGATCGCGGTCGAATCGGCGCGGCGCGCGGCTAGCGGCATGTTCGGGACCTTGCGGCTTTCGTTCGTGCCGAGCGCGGCGCTTGATGTGCTGCCGGACATCCTCAGGCGATTCCAGCAGGAGTACCCGGCGGTCAAGCTGATCCTGACAGGCGAGAGCAGCGGCAAACAGCTGGAGCTGCTGCGGCGCGGCGATACGGATGTCGCCATCGTGGTGCCGCCGGTGTACGAGCCCAAGGACCTGAGCCTGGATATCCTGTGCGAGGAAACACTGGTGGTCGCCGTTCCGGCGACGCATGCGCTGGCCAGGCGCAAGCGCCTGCGACTGGAAGAGCTGAAGGCCGAAGCCTTCATCGCGTTCCCCTTCGCGGAAGGGCCGGGCTACTCAGGGGTGATCCTGGCGGCTTGCCAGCGCGCAGGATTTTTCCGCGCGTGGTTCAGGAAGCGGCGCAGATGCAGACCATCATCACGCTGGTCGCCGGGAACCTGGGCATTGCTATTGTGCCGAGGGCCATGACGAGAGTGCAGGCGCTGGGCGTGGTCTATATCGACGTGACGGAATCCCGTTCTTCGTTGCGATATCCCCTGGTGATGGCCTCGCTGACCAATACGGAGAATGCACTGGTGGGGGCGTTCGGGGCGGTGGCCAAGCGGTCGCTTGCGGGAGAGTGTTCTCTGCATGCTCCCATGGCGACGTGATGATGGCAGAGCGTAGCCAGCTGGACGGCGATTCGGGTGCCCGAGACACCGTAGCGCGCTGCCGTGTCGCGGGGCAGGGCGTGAAGGCGTGCGGCTGCAAAGTGGTGAACAGAGCACCAACGCCACGCGCACTACGCAATCCGCCACGCGTCCCATCCCCGCAGCCGCATATCCATATCGGCTTTTCTTCGTTCCCTTATTTGCCAAGGTCGCTAAGCTGGACCGACATCTTTCGCGCCAGCAGCCATGCACAAGATCGAGCGCCGGGCGCGGGATGCCTTGGGTGTTCGCATCGCCTCGATTGCCGACAAGCCCGCCACCGTTTGACGATGACGAAAACATGGCAATCTACCTGGACGAAATCCAATGCGCCGAAATCGCGCGAGCCTCCCGCCGTTGGTTGTGGCGCACCGAACTGCCCACGTGGCTGCTGATCGCGGCGATCTACGCCTCATGGTTCGGCATCGCGCTCAACGCTACGCGTATCGGCCTGCCGCTGGCTGTCGCGCTGTTGGCCTTCGTAACAGCCTGGTATATGTCACTGCAGCACGAGTTGCTGCACGGCCACCCGACCCGGCTCCCCTGGCTCAATGCGCTGTTCGGGATGGCGCCGCTGGCCGTCTGGTTTCCCTATGGGCTGTATCGCCGCGAGCACCTACGCCATCACGAGGCCGACAATCTCACCCATCCGGGCGCCGATCCCGAGAGCTATTTCATGCTGCCCAACAACTGGCAGGCGGCCGGTCCGCTGATGCGAGTGCTGGTGCGCTGGCGTAACACGCTGGCGGGACGTGTGCTGCTTGGCCCTGCCTTTGCCATTGCGCAAACCTCGGCGGGCGCGTTGCGCAAGGTGCGCGACGGCGACCTGCGCGACGTGCAGATGTGGCTTGCGCACCTGCTGGCACTGGCCGCGCTGCTGACCTGGCTCGACCGTAGTTGCGGTATTGCGCCGTGGCTGATGCTGGGCGGCGTGGCTTACCCTGCGTTGTCGCTGTCGGCGGTGCGCTCGTTCCACGAGCACCGAGCCCACGCCTTGCCAGCGTGCCGCAGCGTGATCAACGAGGCCTCGTGGCCCTGGCGCTTACTTTTCCTCAACAACAACTATCACCTGATCCACCATGACCTGCCCGCCGTGCCTTGGTTCGCGCTGGGGCGCGTCTATCGTCGGCGTGCGGCCGACTACCAGCGGCGCAGCGGCGGCTTCCTGGTGCATGGTTATGGCGAATGGCTGGCGCGCTTCGCGCTGCGTCCGGCCGCGCCCGTGGTGCATCCACTGTTTCGTGGTCCCGTACGCGGCGAGGCGCCCGTTGCAACAGCAAGCGAGCATGCCAGCAACGCCACCCGCGCTCAACTGGCGGGGTGAATATGGATAGCTGGCCGATGCATGAGCGCAAGCACTGGGTGGCCGCGCTACCCATGTATAACCTGACGCCCGCGCTACATGTGGACTGGCTGACGCTGATCGCGCGCGTGGCCGAAGTCCTGGCGCGGCAGCCCGACCCGATCTCCTTGAGCGCCGTCGAACCCGCCGGTACGGCGGAGGCGTTGCACGACTTCTGGCGCCGTCCGGATCTGTTGCTCTCGCAAACCTGCGGCTATCCGCTGGTGCAGGGGCTGCGGCGCCATGTGCGCATTATTGGCACGCCCCTGTTCAATGCTCCGGGCTGCGATGGCACCAGCTATACAAGCGCTATCGTGGCACGCGCCGAAGCCGGTCCCGCTACGCTCGCGGCATGCCACGGATTGCGCGCGGCCTATAACGACGCTTGCTCGCACAGCGGCATGAACGCGCTGCGGTACGCGGTCGCGCCGCTGGCGCGGGGTGGCCGCTTCTTCTCCGAAACACTGTGTACCGGCTCGCACCTGGCGTCGCTCGACGCCGTGACCAGTGGCGCGGCGGACGTCGCAGCCATCGATTGCGTCACACTGGCGTTCGCGCGCGATCACCTACCTGGGCGTCTCGCCGCGCTGCGCCAGATTGCCAGCACCGAGGCCGCCCCCGGATTGCCGCTAGTGTCTTCACGCCAGGCCAGCCCGGCGCTCAGCGCGCATGTCGGCGCTGTGCTGGCGCAGGTGATTGCCAGCGAGCCGGCACTGGCGCGCCGCCTGCGCCTGAGAGGCTTTGCCAGGACCGATCTGGCGCACTACGAGCCGGTGGCGCTCATGGCGCGCGCCGCATTGGCGGCTGGCTATGCGCGGCTGGCCTGATTGCAGATCAACACATCTCCATCCGATTCGGGAGCGCAGCAACTTCTGAGCATCCCAAGCCCATGCATGCGCCCGGCGTTCGCGAAGAAACGGTTCTGCCCTATAAAGGGAACGGCAGCGCCGCGATGACCGACACGTCATTGGTGCGAGCCCGTGGCGTTACCGGACGCCACGGTGTGAGCCCGCTTCTGAGCCTGGTCCGGGAATCGTCGGCGACAGTGGTGAGCGGCGTGAGCCGCATCCCGTTTGAGAGATCGAGTCGAATTCGACGCTTCCCATCGCGCTGCCGTTCATCAACGAGGATGGAGCAAGCCATGGCAATGCGCAAGCGAGACGACGAGGTGTTCCCGAACGCGGCGGGGATCGATATCGGGGCGTCGAGCCACTGGGTGGCCGTGCCGCGGCATCTGGCCGAGCAAGCCGGCTGCGAGCCGGTGCGCGAAGTCGGGGCGATGACGGACGACCTCAACGCCCTGGCCGACTGGCTGCTGGGCTGCGGGGTGGACACGGTGGCGCTGGAGTCGACCGGGGTGTACTGGATCCCAGTGTACGAGGTGCTGGAGCAACGCGGGCCGAAGGTCTGGCTGGTCGATGCACGGCAGATGAAGTACGTGCCCGGGCGCAAGAGCGACGTGCAGGACTGCCAGTGGCTGCAAAAGCTGATGAGCCTGGGGCTGCTGCGCGCGGCCTGGCGCCCCGACGGCGAAGTCTGCGTGGTGCGGGCGGTGGCCCGTCAGCGCGAGGTGTTGATCACCGAGCAGGCGAGCTGGGTGCAGCGCATGCAGAAGTCCCTGGTGCAGATGAACCTCCAGCTCACCGAGGTGCTCACCGACGTGATGGGGCAGACCGGCCAGGCGATCATCCGCGCCATCGTGGCCGGCGAGCGCGACCCGAAGGTATTGGCCCGGCATCGCCACAGCCGCATCAAGGCCAGCGCCGAGGAGATCACCAAGGCGCTGACGGGCAACTGGCGCGAGGAGCACCTGTTCGTCCTGGGCCAGGCGCTGGCCATGTACGACGACATCGCCAGGCATCTGGTCGCGTGCGAGGCGAAGTTGCGCGCGCTGCTGGCCGAACGCAGCGCGCGTTGCGTCGACCTGGGTAAAGCGCCCAAGACTGGCGCCAAGTCCCGCATGGAGTTCGACGTGCGCCAGGCGTTGGCGAACTGGGCCGGCGTGGACCTCACGCGCATCAACGGGTTGGGGGTGACGGCGGTGATGAAGCTGCTGTCGGAGATTGGCCCGGACCTGAGCCGCTTCGCCAGCGTCAAGCACTTCTGTTCCTGGCTGGGGCTGTGTCCGGGCACCAAGATCAGCGGCGGCAAGGTGTTGTCCTCAGGCACCAAGCGTTCCGCCAATCGGGTGCGCCAGGCGTTGAAGATGGCCGCGATGGCGCTGTCGCATAGCGACTCCGCGCTCGGCGCATTCTACCGCCGGCTGTGCGCCCGCATGGACAAGCCGCGCGCCAATACCGCCACCGCGCACAAGCTCGCGCGGATGGTGTACTTCATGCTGACCCGCGGCGAGGCCTTCGTCGATCAGGGCCAGCAGCGTTACGAGGAACAACAACACCAGCGCAGCGTCGCCGCCCTCAAACGCCGCGCCGCCGCGCTGGGCTTCCAGATCAATCCCGTGGGGACGGCAGCATGACAGGTGCCGTCTTCAGGTTAGTTTCTTGAGAGCGGGCACCGCGTTTTCGGCAGGAAGTGATGGTAGAGCGCGCTGCCACACATGCGGCACGCCGCGCTAGACGTGCAACTCGGCCTCGCGGCCAGCGCGGCCGGGTCAGCGTAGGGCGGGGAGAGCAGCTGTTCGGTGGGGACGGTGTCGCCGAGGTACAGGCGCGCGGCATGGCCGATCGACCCGCCGTGGAACATGACGTAGTGGCGATTTTTGCTGCGCATGGCTTTTTCCTTGACTCTTCTTTCCGTGGCGAGAACAGCAGCGCGCCGGCAAGCAATGTCATGCCGCAAGCCTGTAGCGCAAGCAACGTCGCCAGCGCAATCTCGCCGCCAGCGGAAGCACGCGGAATCACAACTTCGGGCTGGACCAGCAGCCGCATGCGCAGCGCTACGCGCCTGTGCACGACTTCCTGGAGGTCGCCACCAAGCTATGGGATAGCTGGGCCGACGTTCTGGTTCGCGCCCTGGACCCATGACGTGACGATGTTCCAGCCCACGCGTCCGCTTGTGATGTGATCGAGCGAAGCGAACTGGCGGGCCAGGTTGAAGGGTTCCGAGTAGGTCGTGGAGGCGGTGGCGATGAAGCCGATCCGGCTGGTGGCCCGCGCCTGCGCCTGAGCCCGGTGTATTCCATACTCTGCCTCTAGTACACAAACCTATCCGAGTGAGCACCTACGCAAATATTCGTAGGAACGCCGTGGGAAGCCATGCGGGAATCAGTGCTGAAGCATTCCGATTCCAGTTGCCCGCCGCGCTGGACGATGCGATCGATGCCATCATCGATGATGCGCAAACGGGGCGCTTCGCTGACCCCGAACGCATCAGGCCGATCGGGCATGCCGGCCCGTTCTACAAGGTGGCGGGCCCGCTCAATATCGCACGGGGGCCGCAAGGCCGACCCGTCCTGGTGCTGGCCGGGTCGTCGCCGGCAGGGAAGGCGTTCGCGGCGCGCTATGCGGAGGCCGTCTTCACCGCGCATCTGGACAAGGAAACGGCGGTACCTTTCTATGCCGAGCTGAAAGCCGCGGCCAGGAAGAACGGCCGGCGGGACGATCAGATCGTGATCCTGCAGGGCATCAGCCCGGTGATCGGCTCGAGCGATGAAGAGGCGCAGCGCCACTGGCGCGAGCTCAATGCACTGACCGATCCCGAGGTCGGCCGTGCCAGGTTGTCCAACCGCTTTGGCGGGTGCGACTTCTCGCACCTGGATCTCGACACGCCGCTATCGCTTGATGATTTCCCCGATCCCGCCACCGTGCAGGCGGCCCAGAGCCGGGCCGTGTGATCACTGGCCTGGTGGCGCGCGAGCCGCCGACCTTGCGCGAGCTGCTGCACAAACTGGCCGGCGCGCGCGGACACTTCACCCTGGCGGGTTCTCCCGAACGCATCGCAGACACCATCGAGGACTGGTTTGCCCGTGGCGCGGCCGATGGCTTCAATGTCATGCCACCCGTGCTGCCCGGGCACCTTGACGACTTCGTCGAGTATGTGGTGCCGCTGCTGGAGCGCAAGGGCCTGTTTCGCCGCGGCTACGAGACGCAGACATTGCGGGCGCACTACGGGCTGGACCGTCCGTGAGCAAGCCGGCGCTCGGGCGTGCTGCCTGAGCGCGAACCCTGACGGCATCTGTTGAGGATCGTTAATTCCGCTAGCGGTGACCGCTATATCCGCTAGCAATCACATAGCTGTAAATCATTGATCTATATGGCGAAACGGCCGTTCAGTGGCGTTTTTTGCCGTTGTGCAAGAGCAACGCCATTTTCCGTCCATGTCCAACGATTCCGCTAATGCGGCGCGGCGGATCATTAATTCGGCTAACGCGAGCTACGCCGAGCCGGTGTCGGCGAAATTCTATTGCTGGCCGGGCAGGGCGGACGGGGAGGGTGACAGTTCGGTAGAGCCATGCGTATGACCTCGCGAAAGATCCCAAAAATAGGGGGCGGCCTCAAATCTGAAGTGCAACACCTTGCTTCGGGTAAGGTGCTCAGATGCAAAGCAGAACTTCGTACCAACAACTTCAGCCTGAGGAGCGCATGACGATTGCGAGCATGAGCCAGAGCGGTTCGAGTGTGCGGGCCATGGCCCGCACACTCGGGCGCTCGGCGGGCACCGTCAGCCGTGAACTGAGGCGAAACAGCTGTGCGCTGCGTGGCTACGCGAGCCTGCCGGCGCAGGCCATGAGGCAGGCGCGGCGGGTTCAGGCGCGCCCGGTAGCGAAGCTCGATCCGCAACACGCTCGGTGGGGCGCGGTGCTGACTTTGTTGGATTGGAAGTGGTCGCCGCAACAGATCGCCGGTATCCTTAAGCGAGTGTGGCCCGAGGACCCCAGCATGCATGTATCTCACGAGACGATCTACACGGCCATTTACGCGCAGCCCAGGGGCGAGTTGCGCCGCCAGCTCATCGCCTGCCTGCGCCATGGCCGCAGCACACGCATGCCACGCAAGCGCGGGGTTGATCGACGCGGGCAGATTCCTGAGATGGTCAGCATCCATGTGCGCCCGCCCGAGGTCGAGGACCGCGTCATGCCGGGCCACTGGGAGGGTGACTTCATCAAGGGCGCGGGCAACAAGTCTTCGGTGGGCGTGCTGGTCGAACGCAGCAGTCGTCTGGTGCTGTTGGCCAAGATGGATGACGCTACTGCGGCCTCGGCGCTGGCCGGCTTTTCTGCCAAGCTCAATTCGATTGCTGAGCCGCTGCGCCAGAGCCTGACGTACGACCAGGGAAAGGAGATGACGCGCCACAGTGAGCTCAGCGCCAACACTGGCGTCAAGGTGTACTTCTGCGATCCGCACAGCCCCTGGCAGCGCGGCACTTGTGAGAACACCAATGGGCTGCTGCGCCAGTACCTGCCCAAGGGCACCGACTTGTCCGTGCACACACAAGAAGAACTCGACGCAATTGCCGACAGCTTGAACAAACGACCTCGTGCTACGCACGCGTTCCACTCCCCACTGGAGGTGTTCGCTCGTATGCTCAAACAAGTTTCTCACCCCCAACTTCAATTCACTGACGCGGGTGTTGCACTTGGGACTTGAAACCGCCGGGCTATTCTGGCGATCTGCGTTCACACAACAATCTGCGCGACGGTGAGCTCTCCATTGAAAGCGCCCGCGAGCGTCGGCAGGACAAAGGGCATCTTGCACCTTCATCGTAAAGCCATCCTGGTCGGCACCCACATTTGCACAATTAGTGATCGCCATTAGCGGAATTAGCGATCAGCAACAGCTGCGTGCCTCGCTCTATCGCAAACACCTAGCTGCGAGATTCGCTGCCTGGCACGAATTCACCGAAGTGGCCCAAAATCCGTCAACTGCTTTGTGAGCATTGGTCCCGCGTGCCACTGCCTTGTCTCGCTATCGGCAAGTTGACAGCGCCCTGCAGAGGCGCGGTGGGAGTTAGAGCTTGCGAATCTGGGAAGCCTGCGGACCCTTTTGGCCTTGCGTGACCTCGAACTCAACTCTGGCGCCTTCTTCCAGAGACTTGAATCCAGTGCCCTGGATTTCCGTATGATGCGCAAACAAATCCTTGCCGCCACCATCCGGCGTGATGAACCCAGAGCCTTTTTCGTTGTTGAACCACTTCACGATTCCCGTCGCCATCTCATCCTCGCATCGCTGAATAGAAGCCATTGCAGAACGTGAGAATCTCGTGAGCAACATCACTCTACCGAGTGCACTCTGCGACGCCAAGCATAACTGAATCTGGCGGCTATAGCCAAGACGCGCTTGCTGGGGTTTTCCACGAGAGTCGCGCGCTTCGTAGTCCAAGAGGACGAGGTAAGAACGAAATGTTTGGCCGCGGATGTCCTGGCTGGTTGCCTTCGAACCCATCCCGCACAGGCACTGAGTTCATTCGAGAACGTAGGCGGTGGTCCTCGTGTCAGGCGGCGCAATGACGTCTCTCCCCTCGGATTTTTGGTGTATCACATTGTGATAAATATGCGGACACTTGGGAGCGCGCGTCCCGTGTGCGGCAGATGGACGAGAATCTACCGTAGGTATTTTCATATGTGATTTCTAGGCATATTGAACCTCATGTGGTGTACAGTTAAGATGGCCCTTCGACGCGTGATGACAAGCGTCGCACCAGCCAGAACTCGCGTTCGCGAGATAAGAGAGTCGGAGCACAAGCCAGGCTTGCTGCCACAGACTGCAGTCGTAGTCCCCAGGAAACATAGACGTTAGTCTAGGAGACGATGATGCTGAGTCCCCATGAGTTCGCCACACTCGTACTGGTAAACGAGACCCCCGACCAAGTCGACCTAGATGTCGAAGACGTGGCGGCGCTGCTGGAGAATCAGCTCGTCACCCTCGAGAACCTTGGGCCAAGCTGCAGACGGCCGCGAGTTACCCTCCAAGGGTATGTTGTCCTCAAGGCCTTCGGGCGTTCCCGCGCAAAAACTTGTCAGACAGCTCCTGCCTCACGATGAAGCCTTGACGCGGCTCCCGTCGGAGGTGCCTCCCATTACGGCCGTGCTCTGAAGTTCTACGTGGTCGAGATGCATCACAAGACCGCCTACCATGCAGCGGTCGTTTTTACCGAACTCGGTCTCAAATGTGCTGTCGTCGGATGGCGCAGGGCTGGGGTCGCACTAAGGAGATGAAAAATGAACCAGTTTTCCCCAGAGAAAATCGTGGAAGCGCAGAAGGCAAGTCTCGAAACCTTGGCTGGTCTGACGAGCAAGGCCTTCGATGGCTTTGAGAGATTGCTTGAGCTGAATCTCCAAACCATGAGGTCCACGTTAGCGGAGACACGGGAAGGCATGCAGCGGGCCTTCTCGGTCAAGGACCCACAGGAATTGATGGCATTGCAAATCGAGCTACTGCAACCCGTGGCCGAAAAGTCCTTGTCGTATCGCCGCCATTTTCTCGAAATCGCGGCGTCTACAAGGGCCGAGTTCGACAAGGTCGCCGAAGCCCACTATGAGGCCAGCAAGCGTGGCATCCAGAATCTGGTGGAAAGCGTTGGTAACGCTGGGCCCGCGGGCTCGGATGCGGTGGTTGCTGCCGTGCAAACTGCAATCAATGCAACCAATTCGTTGTACGAATCCGTGCAATCGACGACCAAGCAAGCGGTGCAGGTTGCCGAGGACAGTTTGAATACCGCTGCAGATGCGGCAGCCAAGGCGGTGCAGCATCGTCCGGCCCAGACCTCCCGGCCAGCCGCTAAGTCGTAACTGACTATGGCCCCCGCAGTGCCGTACATCATCACGGTGCTGCGGAACAACTAGAAAAAACTTGAGATGTCGGCTAGCCGCTCTGCTGGTCGCAACAAAAGCACATTGAGGAATGGAGATGACGAAGCGGGTTGCCGTAGTAACAGGAGGTATGGGCGGATTGGGGAGGCCATCAGCACCAAACTGCAAGACGCAGGTTGTACGGTGGTTGTGACCCATTCCCCTAGCAACGCCGGCGTCGCAAGCTGGCTGGAGCGGATGGCGGCGGAAGAGCGCCGATTTCATGCTTATCCTGTTGACGTTGCGGACCATAAGTCGTGTCAGAATTGTGTAGGAAGGATTCGAGAGGAGATAGGTCCAATCGATATTCTGATTAACAACGCAGGGATTACGCGAGACGCGAGTTTCAGAAAGATGGAGAAAGTCGATTGGGATGCGGTCATGCGGACCAATCTCGATTCGGTGTTCAATATGACAAAGCCGGTGTGCGATGAGATGGTCAAGCGCGGCTGGGGACGCATCATCAATGTGTCATCCATCATCGGCTCGAAAGGTGGCTTTGGCCAAACCAACTATGCCGCAGCCAAGGCAGGCATGCATGGCTTCACGAAATCGCTGGCGCTGGAAGTCGCCAAGAATGGTGTAACGGTCAACACTGTTTCGCCTGGATTCATCGCCACCAAGATGGTGATGGCTGTGCCACAGGAAATTCTGGACACCAAGGTTATTCCGCATATCCCAGTTGGCCGCCTGGGTAAGCCAGAGGAAGTCGCGGGGTTGGTCGTGTACTTGTGTTCCCGCGAGGCCGCCTTCTTGACCGGGGCGAACATCGCCATCAACGGTGGGCAGCATCTCCAGTAAGCTGCTTTGCCCGGGCCTCAAGTAGGCCCGGCATCAGTTACCCCGCATTGCCACCGCTCAGGTGGCTATCGCAGCCAGGTCAGTGGCTTTGTTGTTCTGCCTGCGGTAGGGGGGCTGGTTAGAAAGCGCCTTATGGACATGGGTCATTCCCAACGGTTGATAGGTCCGCCACCGAAGCACACGGGTACGGACCTCTCTGGGCACAGGGTACCCGGAAACACGCAGGGGGAACGCCTTCATGCAAAGACTCCGCCGGACCTCATAGCTAAGCAGCCCTCTCGCCTGGCGTCGAACCAACTCTGTGGGCGAGGTGCCTATGCAGGTAGAGGGCACGCAGGGCGAGCGTAAGGAGGTCAATCACCGTGACCGCCAGCATGACGACGCTCCATAATGAGACCCGACTCCCGCATCCAGCCTACCCAGTATAGGTCATCTCCTTATACAAAAGTCCAGCGTCCTGACCGGGCGCAGTGCGACCAGAATTTGATGGGACTTGGGCGGGAGGGGTTGTAAACTCGTGCGGATTCGCGTTTACTCCTGGCTTTTTTGAGCGCGAATGAACAACGAGTCGGGGGCATGGGTGGACGAAGAATTTGAGGCGCTGGATCTTGGCGATCCAAGGCGGGACCGACGGGCGAAGGGGCTGCTGAAGCGACTGGCTGCGAGGCCGACTGCGAGCATTCCTGGCGCATGCGAAGACTGGGCAGAGACCATCGCTGCCTATCGATTTCTCGGCAACGAGGAAGTCGAGTGGACAGACATGATGCAGCCGCATTGGGAGCGCACGGCAGGGCGGGCGCGGCAATTCCCGGTGGTGCTGTGCATTGCAGACACAACCGAGTTGAATTTTAACGGCCAGGAGATCGATGGGCTCGGGCCCTTGAGCTACGAAGCGCAGAGGGGGATGTATCTGCATCCGACCTACGCTGTGACGCCGGATCGGGAACCACTCGGTGTGATCGACGCCTGGATGTGGGCCCGGGAGCCGCTGGATGCAAACGGGCAGCGGGTTGGTATTACAGAGAGCGTACGGTGGACTGAAAGCTACGAACGCGTTGCAGAACAGGCCGCGATGTTGCCTGAGACTCGCCTGGTCTACGTGGCGGATCGGGAAGGCGATATCGCTGCGATGATGGAGCGTGCTAATGAGCTCGGCAATCCTGCAGACTGGCTGATACGTTCCCAACACAACCGCAGCCTTGATGAGGCAGGCAAGCTGTGGGACACGGTAGACGCCAGCGAAGCTCTGGGAGAGATCGGCTTCATCCTGCCGGGGCGCGCAGGCCAAAAGGCGCGCGAGGTCAAGCAGGAGTTACGTGCGCAACGCGTGAAGCTGCCGGGTAAGACGGGGCCAGCCGTCACCTGCATAGTGGCCCAGGAGATCGGCGCTCCGGCAGGCGTTACCCCTGTCGTGTGGCGACTGCTGACCAACCGGGAGGCTCAAGATACAGATGCCGTCGTCGAGCTGATCGATTGGTATCGAGCCCGGTGGGAGATTGAGATGTTCTTCAATGTCCTGAAGAACGGGTGCAAGGTGGAAGCTTTACAGTTATCCCACATGGACCGCGTGGAACGGGCCCTGGTGTTTTACATGGTGGTGGCGTGGCGCATTGCCCGACTGATGCGTTTGGGCAGAACCTGCCCTGACCTGGACGCGTCGCTATTCTTTGATGCCGATGAGATACGAGGCGCGTATCTACTCGCGAAGAAGGCGCGCCCAAAGACGCCCGTCACGCTCAATCAAATGATCCGCTTGATCGCGTCACTGGGTGGTTTCCTGGGCCGCAAGTGTGATGGCGAGCCCGGCGCCAAAACGATCTGGATCGGCATGCAGCGAACCATGGATGCTGCGTTCATGATCCTGGCGCTACGGGCTGAGGACTCATGACTTCTGTATAAGGAGATGAGTATAGGTGCCATCCCAACTGCTGGCGCGCGACGAAGTGATGGTGAACCATCGGAAAGAAAAAGCCCTTCGCGGTAACGAAGGGCGGGCATTCTTTTGCCTCAGATGACTACAGCTTGCGAATCTGTGAAGCTTGCAGTCCTTTGGGACCTTGCCTCGCAGATGTGCAGGCCTACGACGGTATCCTCCGCATCGTTCCAGGCGGGTTGATAGCTCACCTCCAGACATCCGCTTCCATCTCTGAATTCTCTGTCAAACGTGACCGATGCTCCGGCGAATGCTCTGTCGAGATAGGGTTTCACGTCGGCATATGCAGGGGCACCCCAAAGTTCCTGAATGGATAGGCCGACCATCTGGGCCGTTGAGAGGCCGAACCTCCGCTCATAGGCCTCGTTGACATACACATAGCGTTCGTCGACGCCGACATAGGAAACGAGGTCCGGAAGATGGTTGGCGATAGCCTGAATGCGCTTCTGGCTTTCATGCGCCGAATCCTTGGCTTCGTGCAGCGCAGCCTCTCGCTCGGAGAGCTGATGCATCAAGAGCGAGAATGTCATTGCTAGGTCGCCGATTTCGTCCTTCCTGGTGATAGGTAGGGCCCTATGGGCGGAAAAGTCCGTCGCGCTTTGTTGAACTACCTGGTGCAGGCGCTCCAACGGGACCAGCAGACGCCGAACAACCAGCCACATCAGCAGCACCGCGCTAGCCAGTGCAATGCCGGCCGCCAGCATTACCTTGTATCTCACGTCCGTCAGAGGTGCGAAGGCCTCCTTTGCGGGGAATGTTCCAATAATCTCCCAGCCGGTGGTCTCAAGTAGATACCGCGCAACAATGGGCTGGGTTGGCCAAACAAACTCCCACGTTGGCGGTGATGGCAACTGTGTGTCACACAACTCACCGGTCGCCTTCGCTTTCGAGAGTAGCTTCGAAAGGTCGGTATGGATGACGTAACGAGGGTTGTCGCCCGATGAAACGAGGCAATAAGTACCGGTCGCACCAATTCGGTCGTGGGCAAGCTCTTGCAGGAAGTTCTCCCGGAGAAGGTGCAGTCCACCCACGACAACGGCACGTAGTTGACCATCCCCCGACCGTAGCGGGACAGCCATAAACACGGCCGGTGCGCCTGTTGCCCGACTTACTATCGGCTCAGAAACGGCGATGGATGCGCCTTGTACGATTTGGCGGAGGTAGTCGCGGTCAGCCACATTCACCTGCCGGTCTTCGGGCATCGCCGTGTTGAAGGCGACGTCACCATTTGGCCAAACCAAGGCCACCGTATTGAAGGCCTCGGGGATGGAAACCGCTTGGGCGGTCAAGCTTTTAGCTCCCCAGGAGGCCGTTCCAATATCGGCGTGAGCAAGCGAGCCAGGCGGCGCAAGACGACGGTGCGTCCTTCGAACTGGTCATCGAGCCGTTCCGCCACCAGCTTGACCCTTTCCTCTTGTTGCGATTGAAGCACTTCTTTGAGGCTGGTGTAGGCGTAATACTGAGCGACGACAGCCAGCACCATGATGACAAGCGCAACGACGAGCGCGGTCGCCACCGCGGCACGAGTTTTCAGGGACCAACGCACTGGCTTTCTTCCCCCTCAAGAATGTTGTCAATTATCCGATATCCCAAGTTGGCCCGTCTTCCGTACAGGCTGGGCGAGCCATGATTGCCGGCTGCCTTATCCGTTACTGTGCCTGTCTGCAGACTTGGACTTCTGAAATCGGCTGCCTTGCAGCGCACCCTCTTGGGGGCGCACCCTAGTTGTTACTTGTCTTCCTATGGCTAAGGGAAGAAGCAGTGGGGGAGACTGCGGGAGGGTTACGGCCAACCGTCGACTGCTGCCGCGTGGGGAAGTGCAAACCTGTGGCCGCGGCGGTGAGGCGCTTGGCAAGAAGATGGGCCGCACTTCCAAAATGCTGCATCCAATTCCAAAGGTCAGAGCATGGAACTGTCCCTCTACTGTTGAGGTAAGCCCGAGGCTTCGAGTCGCTTTATTGGGCGCTCAACGGGGTGCGGAAGCATCACACGCATCCACATTAAGCGTCGCCTGGGCATCCTGGGGGCTTCGCGCCTCCAGCAGCGCAGCGAGGGCGACCGACTCCAGTGGTTTGGAGAAAAAATAGCCTTGTCCGAAGTCGCAGCCCAGCGACTTGAGATGCGTCACGTGCTTCTGCGTTTCGGTACCCTCGGCGACGACCTCGATGCCGAGGTTGCGAGCCAAGCTCATGATGGTCTGCACAACTTGCAAGCCTTCATGGCCACGGTCGAGCTGAGCCACAAAGGACCGGTCAATCTTCAAAATATCCAGCGGGAAGCGGTGCAGGTAGCTGAGTGAGGAGTAACCCGTGCCGAAATCGTCGATGCTGATTCGCACCCCTAGTTCACGCAGTTGCGTGAGGACGGCGACGGTCCGTTCCGAATCCACCATGGTAATGCTCTCCGTAATCTCCAGCCTGACAGTGCCTGGATTGATGCCGGTGTCCGATAACACTCTGCCCACATGCTGAACAAAGTCGTGCTGGGCAAACTGTCGCGCGGAGACATTGATGCTGACCGTCAATGCGGGCGTACGCGGATACTCCTTGTGCCAGTGGGCCATCGTTTTGCAAGCCTCGCGCAGCACCCACATGCCGAGGAACAGAATCAGGCCGGTATCTTCTGCCACCTGGATGAAGTCGGCGGGATAGACCAGCTCCGTTTCCGACTTGCGCCAGCGCACCAACGCTTCCACACCGACAATTTCCTCATTGTCCAAGGTGACGACGGGCTGGTAGTGCAGGACAAACTCATTATTCTGCAGGGCACGCCGCAGGCTGGTTTCCAGTGCAAGGCGACTCACGGCATGCTCGTGCATGGTGTGGTCGTAGACTTCGTAGCGGCTCTTGCCCAGCGTTTTGGCCCGATACATCGCCAGGTCCGCATGCCGAAGAATTTCCTCGGCCGATTCGTAGCCCAAGGAACTGATGGCGATGCCGATGCTGGCGCTCGCGTAGAGCTCCTCGCCTTCTATCAGGAAAGGCGCTTCGAAGGCCCGCATCAATCGTTCGGTCATGCGTACCGCGTCATTCACGTCGGCCACGCTGTCCAGCAGAATCGTGAATTCATCGCCCCCCATCCGAGCCAGCGTATCGCTTTCACGCAGACAGCTTGCCATGCGACCCGCTACCTGGATGATGAGGGTGTCGCCGGCCAGATGACCGAGGCTGTCGTTGACCAACTGAAACGGTCCAAGTCGACAAAGAGCACTGCAAATGTAACTTCTTGATGGCGAATACTGCGAGCAACCGCACGGGCCAGTCGGTCGGCAAACAATGCGCGGTTGGGCAGGCCGGTAAGCGCGTCGTGGAAGGCATCGTGAATCAATTGGTCTTCAGCACGCTTGCGCTCGACCACTCGCCCCGGTTGGGTACCAACTTGCGCCATCAGGTGCAGCAGCCTTTCGTTCGGTTCCAGCACGCGGTCGGCAAAGAACTCAAGGACCGCCGTCACTTCACTGCCCAGTAGCACCGGGAAGGCAGCGGCGGCCTGCAACCCAACCCGCTCAGCCACGCCGGCGCGGGAGAAATGGGGGTCCCGGGCGATGTCCATGACCCATGCCGGCGCTGCGCTGGCTAGTACGCGACCAGGCAAGCCAACGCCGGTCCGAAAGTCCACGGCCTCGGTGGCTTGGTAGAAATCATGAAAGCGCTCGTCCTCGACGCCATGCCAGATGGACGTCGAGAGCAGGCGTGGCTCGCCCCCGGTGCCATCCACAAGGTACGCGTGCCCAACCTGCCAGCCGGTGAACTGGCAAACCGTACGTACGGCAAACTGAAGCGCATCGGCGACGGATATCGCTTGGTTGGCCGCGTCTGCGACGGCCTCCAACAACTGCAGTTGCTGTTGTTTTTCATAGAGCTCGCGAAGCCCTTTCTCAGCGATGATTTCCGCCTCAATGCGCGCCTTGCGCTCACGCTGGAGCCGCCGGCGCAGTTTTTCGGTCTCCACCTCAAGCTGCTGAACGCTGTTCATGGTCACTTAGCTCGCCTTCTTGCCAAGGAAGCTAATCCGACACTGACAGGTCTGGTCACCTTGATGCATGCATTGGAGGTGGTCAAAACTCAGCGCTTCCCCAAAGTGGTCGGCCGCGCCTTCGACAAAACCTTGCGCCAGTGCGCACAGACGCCGCGCGGAACGGTAGGTCATCAGCAGCGACCCGTCCGGTTCCTCGCGGAAGCCGAAGGTCGGGACGTCCGCACCCGGGTAGACCTTGCGGACCTCGGGGTGAATTATGGAATTGACGCTGAGCACGAACGGGCGAGTCGTGGTGTGGGCGCAAAAGTAGGTAGGATAGCGGCTGGCAAGTAAAGGCATCGCCTCGCGTCCGAACCAGCGCAGGGTGGCAAACGGGGTCATGTCCAACGTCTGGGCAGCGACGCCGACGAGTTTGTAGATATCGTCATCGGGATAGCTGCCAAGGGAAGTGTAAGCGCCGTCCAAGTCCGCGCCTTCCAGCAGGGAATCCCACGCGTCCTCACCATGGTGCCGGATGACCACCTCTTCCAGCAAATTGAAAACTATCCCCTTCATCCCTGCTCCCCGTTCCCGTTGCAATGTCGCTCTTATTGGCGAGAGCTTGTTTGGTGCTCGCTGCGAGGTCGTCGCAGCTACACAAAATTGTGTGAGATTAACAGAGCAGGCTGTGGTTACGCCACTCAAGGTTGTTCCTCAATCGTTCACCGTTAGCCTACGCCGTGACCGGTGGAGGGCTTCGCGGCGACTGCCCACTTGTCGTCCGCACCGACCCATTCATCCACTATCGGCAGACTATTCCTGGAATTGAGTGCGCCATTGTGTGCGCGTCGATGCCGCGATGCTCCCGATGCTGCGCTGCGGAATTTCGTCAGGAGGGATAGCGGGAAACCTAATGGGATGGGTGGCAAGATGCAACCGACGACCACGAAGAACTAGCGTGCTAGCCGACTCTGACGCCCGTCTCCCTGTATTGTGCAGGGGGCACAGACAGGCGCTCAATCGATGCTGCTACCTCAGCTTGATGCGCCGAGACATGCGACCCGATAGTGGACGGGGTCAATTGGCGTCCTGTCCATCAGTGCAAGCTTGCCAACGAAATACTTGACCCAGTGATAACGCTGCGCAATCTCTTCGGTTCAGGGTACGCGGCGCACTGCCAACCAGCGTGAGGGCTAAAACCGCGTCCTAGACGCGGTATGGCATCTTCCTCCGCTTCTACCGTTACCCGTGTCCTGCGTCTGCGCATCAAGGAACGCCTCCTGGCTCAGCGCCCAAGCGCGCGAGGTGAACTGCGTATGGAACTATTGCAACGAGCTCTCCGCGCTCGTGTTTGAGCGCGAGCGCCGGTTCATCGGCGCCTACGAGCTGCAGAAGTTCACCGACGGGGCGACCAAGGAAGGACTTGGCCTGCATAGCCATACCGTCCAGAAGATTGGACAGGAGTATTGTCGCCGACGCAAGCAGTTCAAGAAGTTCAAGTTGCGCTGGCGCGTGAGCGGCGGCACGCGGCGTAGCCTCGGCTGGGTGCCGTTCAAGACCGGGGCGTTGAAATATCTCAACGGCCAGGTTCGTTTCAATGGCCAGACGCTGTCTCTGTGGGACAGCTACGGTCTGTCTCAATACGACCTGCGGGAGGGCAACTTCAGTGAAGATGCCCGTGGACGCTGGTTCCTGAACGTGACCGTCCAAGTGCCAGTGGGGCTTGGTCCGCCGGCGAGTAAGACTGTAGTCGGGGTCGACCTCGGCCTGAAGCAACTCTTTGCCACGGGCACGCGGCCTGGCTTGGCTGGAAGAAAATGTTGCCCCTTCCGTATCGCGAGGGTTGGTGTAGTACGGGAGTGAATGAGGCCTCTCAGGAGGCTGCGGCCGGGCGTGGCCGTCATGAGGTCCGGCGCGATGACAGAAGCCGAATCGTATGATCCGCTTCTCGATTGCTAGCGGCTGACTCGGCTACTGTTGCGCCGATCGTGGGCGAGCCTGCTGCAGCGTGAACGGCGCTGGATCCGCAGCGCTACCCGGGTCTTCGATCCAGGCATCCCCGCAGGGCCTCGGCCCTAGATCAAGCCGTGAACGTCTTGTAGATGGTTTGTCCAAGTTCGTTCTTCCCTGCCGTAACTCGAATTCGGGCGAAACCCGACGCAAATGTTGTCCGTTGTCTGCCATCCACTTCTTTGCGAAACATCCTTCCGATGCGCTGTCTCACAGGCAATGCTATATGCGTCCACTCGCCCGGGTAGCTCTGTTCATTGATAGAGGGAACGGTGAACTCTGTCCCGGCGGGAAGGAGCGAAGCATGGGATAAGAGTTGAAAGACTCGACCCTCAACGTCGATATCAAGTGCTGCAATAGGCATAGCATTTTTCGAATCGTTTTGCTAATTTATACCATTCTGGGTTTGGTCGGTTTTGGTCGATCGACGCAAACGTCGATCAGCAGCAACTACAGGGCAACACCAGGCTCGGCCGGCGGCGTGATCCGCAGCCACGCGCCTAGAAGTCGCAGTCTGATCAACTGATCGCCCAGTTGCGTATGCGGCGGCCCGGACATTTCTCTGGTTTGCGAGCACCGCCTGCTACCTTGCCCGTTCCGCCCAGGCAACGGGCAGCCTTGTAAATACGCGAAAAAAACAATTCATCGCCACTCCTGATGTTGGGGATCGTTAATTCCGCTAGCGGTGACCGCTATATCCGCTAGCAATCACATGGCTGTAAGCCATTGATCTATATTGCGAAACGGCCGTTCAGTGGCGACTTTTGCCGTTGTGCAAGAGCAACGCCATTTTCCGTCCATGTCCAACGATTCCGCTAATACGGCGCGGTGGATCATTAATTCGGTTAACACGGGCTACGCCGAGCCGGTGTCGGCGAAATTCTATTGCTGGCCGGGCAGGGCGGACGGGGAGGGTGATAGTTCGGTAGAGCCATGCGTATGACCTCGCGAAAGATCGGAAAAATAGGGGTATTCTGGCGATCCGCGTTCACGCCACGACCTGCGCGCCAGGGAGATCTCCATTGAAAGCACTCGCGAGCATCGGCAGGAGAAGAGCGTTTTTCCTTCATCTATCCTGGCTGGCACCCACATTTGCGGAATTTGAGGTCGCCATTAGCCGAAATAACGATCTGCAACACTGGTTGACTGACGGCGATCGCCGAGAAGATCACCGCGGGGTATGTCGGAGGCTCGTTTTCAAGGAAGCCGGTTCTTGGAATACCACACCAAGTGTGTGAGCAATTGTGTGCCTCTGGCGCAGGGTTTCGAGCGGCAGTTAGGCAAGAGGAATGTCGCTCAAGACAACGGAGAACTTTTTAATGAAGATTCTGGTGGCCGTCAAGCGGGTGGTTGACGCTAATGTGAAAGTCCGTGCGAAGTCCGATGAGACCGACGTCGACCTGGCGAATGTGAAAATGTCGATGAACCCGTTCGACGAGATCGCCGTCGAGGAAGCAGTTCGCATGAAGGAGGCTGGCGTAGCGACCGAGGTGATCGCTGTCTCGGCGCGGATCGCGCGATCCTCATTGAGTCGAATGAAGCCCTGCAGCCGCTGGCTGTCGCCAAGCTGCTCAAGTCGCTCGTCGATAGGGAGCAGCCGCAGCTCGTGATTCGCGGCAAGCAGGCCATCGACGACGATTCGAACCAGACCGGCCAGATGCTCGCCGCATTGGCGAATCTGCCGCAGGCAACGTTCGCTTCGAAGATTATCGTCGCGGATGGCAAGGCCACGGTCGCGACGTGAAGTCGATGGCGGCGCGGAGACGCTCTCGCTGAAATTGCCCGCCGTGGTGACAACCGATCTTCGTCTGAACGAGCCGCGCTACGTCACGCTGCCGAACATCATGAAGGCGAAGAAAAAGCCGCTGGAAACGGTCAAGCCCGAAGACCTTGGTGTGGACGTCACGCCGCGCCTTAAGACCTGCCGTAAGACCATCTTGACCGCCTGGTCGAGGGCGTGCCGGGCCTGATGTTTGCTCGAAGTGCCAAGATGCGATTCCTGATCGAAGGCACGATGGAGTTTTGGTGGAAGACGCCGCCAGAACTTTGCTGACGGCGCTTCTGAGTCGGTCTTCGGTACTTCCGCCGGCTGCGACGAGCCTGTATACTTTCCGTTACGCACTCGCGACAATCGTCGCAGTGCATGCTCCGAACCCAATGGAGGAGAACCCCGCTCTTTCGCATCGCCCTTGCAGAGTGATTTCGTCCCCGTCAAGCAAGAAGGCACGGCGTTCGCCATTCGGAAGGATAATCGGCTGCGTCCCCCGACTGTCAACTCAAGCATACTGCCCAACTCCGCATTTGTGGGACCAGAGATCGTGCCCGTACCAATCAAGTCGCCGGGCAACAGATTGCAACCGTTGACTGTATGGTGTGCAACCATCTGTGCCGGCGTCCAGTAAAGATGCCGTGCGTTCGAGGTGATTATTTCTACTGCGTCATCTCCCTCCGCACGCATCTTTGCTGACGATAGCAGAACGCGGAGCGCAATGTCCAAGCCACCAGACACCTGGTCCTCGCTATCGTACAGATAGGATAGCGGTTTGGGATCGCCAGCACTGCGGGCCAGTGCAGGTACGCGGAATGGAATCAACGCCTCCGCGGTAACAACCCAGGGTGACACCGTTGTCGCAAAACTCTTGCTGAGGAACGGTCCAAGTGGAAACATCTCCCATCGTTGGGTATCACGCGACGACCAGTCATTGAGCAGTGAGAAACCAACAATCTGCTCGCTAGCCGAGCCGATTTGAATCGAGGTCCCTTGCGGGTTGCCTGTCCCAACGTAAAAGCCCATCTCCAGTTCAAGATCGAGTCGCTCAGATGGCCCGAATCCGGGCTCCTCACCGCGCGATTTTGGAGGACGCTGGCCCCGCGGTCTGCGCACCGTCGCGCCACTCACTTGCACTGAGGAAGCCCGGCCGTGATATGCGATTGGAACCCATTTGTAGTTCGGAGGCAGGGGGTCTTCAGGTGTTAATAGCGCACCTGCGGCGATGGCATGGTGAATACCGGCGTAGAAATCCGTATAGTTCGAGAGTGCCGTCGGCCTATAGAGTTGGCAACCCGACATTTCGTGCAACAGGCTAGATGCATGTGCGCGAGCAGCGTCTCCTGATTGGCCGACGTCGAGCAAGCTCCCACACGCTTCTGCGAAGATGGCCAAGGGTTGGTTGCCCTAGCGAGAACAATGCATTCAACGACGAAGAGTAAATTGCTTCCTGCGGAAGCGATTTGGGCAGTAGCCCAAGTTTACACGCCGCCACGAGGTCAAAAATTTGGTCGCCAATCGCGATTCCCAGATGGGGCACGTCATTTGAGCCGTGGCTGAAGACGCCAAGCGGAAGATTTTGGAGCGGGAAGTCTCCGATCGGGTTGTTGGCAGCTTCGACCCAGCTCTTGCGTGCTGGATCATGGGTCTCGTTCAGGGTCATAACTTCATCCTTTGAGCTTGGGAGTAGCGGCGCTACCGGCCCATTCACGCATGCTGCGTCAAGCGCGTGGAATGCACGAGAATTACTGGCCTTGCTTAGCCGCGTCCGGTCGCCAGCGCATCCTGGTCGGCTTCGGGAAGGAGGACGCCATTCTCGAATGCCTGATAACCCGGGATGTCGACAAGGAACATCACTACCGCGGTAATGGGTTCGCCAGTTGCGGAACTCCACGCTTGCGCAAGCTTTAGCAGCAGCTCACGCTTGAGTTCCTCGGATCGACGCCGGATGAGTCCAACCATGCGCGTTCCAGGCGCGGCCTCTCCAGCGAGGAACAAGTTGCCAGGCGGTACCTCTACGAAGGAGCAACTGACATAGTCGGAGGGTGCTCCGGTGATTTGGCAATGTGTGGTGGTGATTGCTCTGGCGATCTCCGCCTTGCGTTGCGCGCTAATGCTGCCAGTCGTTACGGTGAACTGATAGAAGGGCATAGTCATCCTCTCTTTATGAAGTCGTAATAGATTTCGAATGGACATCCGGCCCGTGACCTTCGCCGAGATGTAGGGCACGAGTTTCCCTAGAGAACATCAGTGCGATAAGCGAAATGGCGCAAAGCACGGCCATATAGATGCCGATCGAGAACGTGCCAAAATTGGTAATCAGTTGGCTCGCCACGATAGGCGTAATAGCTCCACCAAGTATCGTGGCAATGTTGTAGGAGAGGCCGGCTCCTGTGTAGCGATAGCGGGGGGCGAAGAGCTCTGGAAGATAGGCGCCCAGTGGGCCATATGCGAGGCCGATCGCTGCTTGCAGAACAACCACGCCGACCAGCAAGGCTAATGCAGTACCACCCTGGATGAGCGGAAAAAGGCCGAGAGCCATAACCAAGCATAAGCCGTTGCCGATGAGGAGAACTCGCTTGCGACCGATCTTGTCGGACCACACTGCGCCAACAATTGTTGAGACTCCCAGCGATACGCCGCCTGCCATGCCTACCAGCAGAACCGTAGTGCGACTGAGCCCGAGATTCGCGGCACGGCCGAGCGCCCCATAGTCACCGCGCGCGTTCCGGAAGGCGCGATGCGCAGCATGGCGGGCCGCCTGGATGCGTCCATGCCGGTTGGCAATGAGGGCGCGGGCGTGGTCGTCGATGCAGGCTCGTCCCCTGGGGCGCAAGCCTTGATGGGCAAGACCGTGGCTGCCATCGGCGGCGCGATGTACTCGCAGTACCGTTGCATTTCCGCGGACCAGTGCCTGGTCCTGCCCGAAGGCGCCACACCTGCTGACGGCGCGTCGTCATTCGTCAACCCGCTCACCGCACTGGGCATGATCGAGACCATGCGGCTCGAAGGACATAGCGCCCTGGTGCACACCGCCGCGGCCTCCAACCTGGGCCAGATGCTCAATCAGATCTGTCTCAAGGATGGCATCGAGCTGGTGAACATAGTGCGCAAGCAAGAGCAGGCGGACCTGCTCAAGGCACAAGGTGCGGTCCACGTCTGCAACGCCGCGTCGCCCACGTTCATGCAGGACCTCACCGAGGCACTCGTCGCCACTGGCGCAACGATCGCGTTCGACGCCACGGGCGGCGGCAAGCTCGGCGGCCAGATCCTCACCTGCATGGAAGCGGCCTTGAACAAGACGGCCCGCGAATACAGCCGCTATGGCTCGACCACCCACAAGCAGGTCTACCTCTACGGCGGCCTGGACACAAGCCCGACCGAGTTCAACCGCAACTTCGGCATGGCGTGGGGCATGGGCGGCTGGTTGCTGTTCCCGTTCCTGCAGAAGATCGGGCGCGAGCGGGCCAACGCGCTGAAGCAACGCGTGGTGGCGGAGCTGAAGACCACCTTTGCCAGCCACTACTCGAAAGAGATCTCGCTGGCCGAGGTGCTGGACCTGGACGTGATCGCCGTCTACAACAAGCGCGCGACGGGGGAGAAGTACCTGATCAACCCGAACAAGGGCCTGGCCGGATAAATCACCCCGGGGCACCTTGCGCGCCCACCGTGTCAAGAATCAGCCGCTGCGCCACAGCCAGCGGCGCGGCGCTGCCGGCCGGCAATGGGTGAGCGCTTTCCAGTTCCGCGGCGGTGTGGAAGCTCACTCAGGTGCTGCCCTGGCAGTCATCGCGCACCAGCACGCGCAGGGGCAAGTTCAGCGCAACGATGCGTGCCGCGAGCATCAACGGCGTTCCCCGCTTGGCGTTGCCATAGATCAGCACCTGCGTCGGCGGCATTGCCAGCCCGGCGTTGCGTGCAGCCTCAGCATGGTAGATCCGCGCGAAGATCGTCATGCCCTTGTCCAATTGGCCGGTCACGGCCGGCTGCTGCCGGTGATGCCGCGGCCCCGTCTCTGACCGACCCATTTCCGCCATTGAGCACTGTCATTCCGAATGTCCTCGTCGACCGATAAGCGGCCGCTGGCTTCCCGCTTCCAGGATGACTTTTTCCGGCCGAAGCAGTCTGACACCCAATCGAGGTAGCTGTTTGCCGACGGACATGGCGAACAGGCCATTCAACGTCATCATGACAACCGAGCAGCGCCGAGAGTCGATGCCCGCGGGCGCAGCAGCTGGAGGACTACCTGCCCAGCCACGGTTCCGTTGGAAGCCAAACAGCACTGCCGCCCGGGATGACGCGCTCAACCGGCACTGTGTGGAGAGGAGAGCGACTATTGGCCTGCGCCGCCCAAGGTGGCGCGGTCCACTGTCATGGGCGCCCGAACGCTCCAAATAGCCGCGCGAGGACCGGGAGCGCGGCCGCTCTACGTTCAAGATGGCGAAACAACACTCGCTGACACCGCGATCTTCGGGCTAGCCTTTGTTTGCACGCACGGCGAGGAATCACTCTTGAAACCCATCGTCCTGGTTCAAGCCGCGCGTGGTTGGCATTCCGACTTCATTGGAATGTTCTTCGGCCGCGTGTTTCCCGCGCAGGAAGCGCCAGAGCGGGGGCTCTTGCGGTCCTTGCGCGCGCCGATGCCGGCGGCACGCGAGGTCGCGCGGGAACGGCTCGGCCGCAACGGGCGCCAGAACGAGAATTGTGACGAGTATGCAGGAGATTCAGGCATGAAGACTTCCCGAAGACAATGGCTGGCAGGGATGGTGGCGTTGACCGCCTGGTCGGTCGCATGGGGGCACGGAACGGGGGATGGCCCGACCGGCCCGTGCGGGTCATCGTGGCCAGCGCGGCGGCTGGTGGTACCGACGCCCTGGCACGGGTACTTGCCGAACAACTGGGTATGGCATTCGGTAAGCCGTTCGTGGTGGAGAACAAGCCTGGCGCCAACGGCTTGATTGCCAGCGAAACGGTGGCCAATGCGAAGCCTGACGGCTATACGCTGCTGTTCACCTATGCCGGCGCCATTGTCGTCAACCCGTCCCTCTACAGGCGCGCGCAGGATCCGCTCAAGAGGTTTGAGCCCATCGCGCTGGTGGGCAGCTTCGGGAACCTGCTCGTGGCATCGCCCACGGTGCCGGTGCATAACATCAAGGAACTCATCGATTATGCGAAGCGACGGCCCGGTCAATTGAGCTATGGTTCGTGGGGAATCGGTTCGGGCGGTCATCTGACGATGGAGACCTTCCTGAAGAAGGCCAATATCGCCATGACTCATGCACCGTACAAGGGGACGGCAGCCGTGGCCACCGATCTCCAGAGCGGTACGCTGCCCGTCGGCTGGGTCGACGTGAGCTCGCAGATCGGGCTTGTCAAGGCAGGACGCCTGGTGCCGCTCGCGGTCAGCGGCACCACCCGGATGCCGCAGTTCCCGGATGTCCCGACAATGGGCGAACAGGGTTATCCGTTCGCGACCACAAGCTGGTACGGCATGTTCGCGCCGGCCGGCACGCCGAAGGCGTTGGTGGATCGTCTCAACCAGGAAGTATTGCGCGCGATCGCCACGCCGGCCATGCGTGAACGCCTGACTGCGCTCAACCTGCCTGTGGCGCCTGCGCTGACACCCGCGCAGTTCAGGAATGTGGTTGCCGACGATACGCTGACCTGGCACCGCATTGTGCAGGCCACGGGCCTCAAACCGGAGTGAAAGGGCGATGGGAGGAATGGAAGCAATGCAAGCATCGAACATGGCGGCCGATGGAGAAACCGTGCTGGACGGGCTGCGTGTCCTCGATTTTGGCCAGTTTATAGCCGCGCCCTCGGCCGGCCAGATCCTGGCGGACCTCCGGGCCGATGTGATCAAGATCGAGCCGCCGGGCGGCGACGCCAGCCGGCGCTCCGGCTGGCAGGCGGACAACTGCGGACCGATGTTCTCGGCCTACAACCGGGGCAAGCGTTCTATCGTGCTGGACCTGCGCCGTGCCGAGGACCGCGGCGTCGCGCTGGACCTGGTGCGCAGCGCCGATGTATTGCTGCAGAATGCGCGGCCGGGTGTGATGGAGAAGTATGGGCTCGGCGCTGCGGACCTGCGTAAGCGGTATCCGCGGCTGATCTACGGCTCGGTCAGCGGGTTCGGCCACAGTGGAGCGTCTGCGGCTCGTCCTGGGCTGGATATTGCCGCCCAGGCCGAAAGCGGCATGATGAGCATGAACGGCGACGCCCACGCCGATCCGACGCGGGTGGGTTTTACGGTTGTCGACGTCCTAGCCGGCCGCACGCTCGCCACGGGCGTACTTGCGGCGCTAGTGCGCCGGGGCATCACGGGGCAGGGCGCCCATGTCACGGTGTCGTTGATCGACGTGGCGGCCGACGCGCTGAGCCAGCAATGGGCCGAGCACCAGTTGCTCGAAGCGCCGCCGTCACGCTGCGGCAACGGGCAGGCGACCCTGGCGCCGGCAGCCGATATCATTGGCACGGCCGATGGGAAGATCGTCATCTCCGCCTATCTACAAGAGCACTTCGCGCGCCTGTGCGCTTGCTTGGGGCGACCCGGGCTGGCGCAGGACCCACGCTTCCACGACAATGCCTCGCGCGTTGCCAATCGGACAGGCTTGCGCGAGGAGCTGGCCGGGATGCTTGCGGATCTCGCTGCCGAGGACGCTTGCAGCCGGCTCAATGAGGCCGGTGTGGTATGCGGCGTCGTGCGGGAACTCGGCAATGCCATGGACCGCGCGGCAGCCGCCGCGCCGGAGCGGTTGGTCCGCGTGCCGTCGCCAGGCAACCGGCAACTCCGCATGCCTGCGCTGCCGCTGACCATCGACCATGCGACGCCACGTGACGCCGCGCTGCCCGAGTTGGGGCAGCATGGGGAAGAGATTCTTGCCGAACTGGCTCGCCAGGAAACGGCCCCTTCGATTTTCTCCCCTCTCTTGCTTGCGGGAGAAGGGCTGGGGGTGAGAGCGCGGCCCGCTAACTGGCGAGATCGTCCGTGGGGGCGCAACGGCATTTCCCTCACCCTAGACCCTCTCTTGCACCGGAGAGTCTTCCGCAGGCCGGCCAGCCGACTTGCTGCTCAAGTAAGCGGTACTACAGTAGACAAGAACCGACGAGGCGCGCAGTGTGGCCGCATCCCCTCTGGTGCCATGAGGTGCCCGTGGGAGAGTCTGGCTCCGGCAGGCGACATTGGACTTGATTGGTGAGCGTGGTTCGCTTCCCGCTGGGTAGGTTTGTTTCCCCTTGAGGCCTGCCGGGCGCGTCGGTGCCGATTCTTCCCTGACAGGAGGACCGACGATGAAGACGCTACCGGTACTGGATGAACGCGCCACCGGCATCGACGTGGGCAGCACGCGCTTGCACGTGTCGATCGGCGGAGATACGCCACGCGTCTTCGGCACGATGAGCACGAGATTGCGGAGCTGGTCGGCTGGCCGCAGGCCGAAGCGGTACGTTCGGTGGCGCTGGAAGCGACCAGCGTCTACTGGCTGTAGCTGTACGGGACGCTGGAGGCGAGCGGCATCGCCGTTATCGTGGTCAACGGCCGGCAAGTGGGCAATCTGCCCGGGCGCAAGACCGATATGGCCGACTGCCAGTGGCTCGCCACGCTGCACGCGCACGGCCTGCTGCATTCGGGGTTCGTGCCGCCGGCGCCTGCAGGACTACCCGGCAAGCGCCACGGGCAGCAATCCCGGCACCGCAACCGCACCGGGCAGCTGTTCTGCCAGATGGCACGCAGTCTGGCGCGCAGCAAGGACATCGCCTTGGGTGGCTTCTACCGACGCATGGCAGCACGACGCGGCGCACTGATTGCCAACATTGCGTTGGCACGCAAGCTGGCCATCCTCTTCTGGCGCGTCATGGCTAAGGGCATGCAGTACGTCGAAAGTGGCTTGGCACACTACGAGGCCCGCGTCCTCGAAACCAAACGGCGGGCACTCAGGCGCCTGGCCAAACAAGTCGGCCAGGAGCTAGTTCCCCTCCCTACTGCCGAATAAAAACCAATGGTTCATGAAAAGGGGAAGAAAGCTCTCAACCCGCCAACGCCAGCGTCCGCTTGGCGATATTGATCTGGTGAATCTGGCTCGTGCCCTCGTACAGACGAAACAGGCGGACATCACGGTAGAACCGCTCGATGCCGTAGTCGCCGATGTAGCCGTAGCCGCCGAACATCTGTACGCAGCGGTCCGCCACGCGGCCGCACATCTCCGAAGCGAAATACTTGCAGATCGACGCTTCCATTGTCACGTCCTGGCCGTCGTCGCGCTTGCGTGCGGTTTCCAAAATCAAGGCGCGGGCGGCATGCACGTCGGTCTGGCAGTCGGCAATCATGGCCTGCACGAGCTGGAAGTCGGCCACGCGCTGACCGAACTGCTTGCGCTCTGAAACAAAGCGCACGGCATCGTCCAGCATTCGGATGGCCGGGCCGGTACAGAGGGCGGCCAGGTGGATGCGTTGCTTGTTCAGTACCTTCATCGCGGTGCGGAAGCCCTGTCCTTCCTCACCGCCGATGATGTTCTCCGCCGGGACGCGGCAGTTCTCGAAGTGCACTTCGGAGACGGGCGATCCGGCCCGGCCCATTTTTTCGTACGGCTTGCCCTCAGTCCCGGCGTCTCGCGGGTCACGACGAACGCCGAAATGCCGCTGGCGCCTGGCCTGTCGGGATTGGTGCGCGCCATCACCGTGAACAGGCCGGCGATGGGGGCATTGGTGATGAAACATTTCGTGCCGTTGAGGACGTAATGCTCGCCGTCGCGTACGGCCGTCGTCTTCAGCGCCGTGGCGTCGGAGCCGGCTTCGGGCTCGGTCAGGGCGAAGGCACCGGTCAGCTCGCCGCTGGCCAGCGCGGGCAAGTAGCGGGCCTTCTGCGCGCGCGTGCCGTCAGCCACCAGTGCTTCGGAGCCGATGCCCGTATTGGTGCCGACTCGCGCCCGGAACGCCACGGAGCATTGCGACAGCTCGATGGCGGCCAGCACCAACTCCTCGGTTGTCATGCCGGCACCGCCGTATTCCTCCGGAATCGAGTAGCCGAACATGCCCTGGCGCGCCATGGCGTCGACCAGGTCGTCATGACACCCACTATTTGGCGAGACACGATGATTCGAGACAATGTTGAGGGATTCCAGGCGTTTTTGGCGTCGCTGCGCCGCTTCGTGCGCGACCAGCTCGTGCCGCGCGAAGCCGAGGTGGCACGCCTTGACCACATTCCGCTGCTTACGCCCGGACTTCCTGCGCCAATATGGGTGTTTCGCTATTTTGAACAGAAACGCTGCTGGAGCGCATACTGCGGGCCAGACCACGACAAAGTCATGCCAGCCCCCAGAGCGCCCCATCACCACCCCGACGCGGCTTTCGCGACGACCCTCGCCAATGGCCTCTCGGTCTTGCAGTGCTTCCGCTTTGGGGAGACTGTGCTGACCAACAAGGAGCTGGCTGAACGCACCGGGCTGTCGAAGGCCACCATCAGCCGCCTGACCTATACGCTCGCCGCCCGGGGCCTGCTGCTGCATGACGCGCGATTGCGCTGTTACCGCCTCGGCTCGACCGCGCTGTCGCTGGGCTATCCGCTGCTGGCAAGCCTGCGCGTGCGGCAGGTCGCACGGCCCTTGATGCAGGCGTTGTCCGACCGCATGCGCGGCTCCGTCTCGCTCGGGCTGCACGACCGCCTGCATATGGTCTATGTGGAAACCAGTCGTGGCCATGAGGCCATCGCGTTCCGGCCCGACATTGGCGCGTCGCTGCCCATGCTGGCTTCCGCCATGGGAAGGGCTTGGCTGGCACAGTCGCCTCCGGAAGTGCGGGCGTCCGTGCTCGATGCCTTGCGCCACGCGGAGCCCGACGACTGGCAGCGCCATGCCGAGGCCATTCCGGCCGCCATCGACGATCTTGCGACGCTCGGCTTCACCCGCTCGCGCGGGGATTGGCTCAGCGATGTCCACGCCGTCGCCGTGCCCATGCGCCATCCCGTCGACGGCGAGATTCTGGTATTCAATTGCGGGGTGCCCGTGGCGCGGATGACGCCGGCCAGGCTCGATTGCGAGATGGGGCCGCGGCTCATCGAACTGGTGGCCGAAGTGGAAAGGCTGCTGGCATGACACCGGACGACGAGAACGATGCGGACCGTCATTTCGCCGCGACGCTGGCGCATGGCATCGACATCCTGCTCGCCTACCGTCCGGGCGAAGTGCTGCTCGGAAACAGGGACTTTGTCCAGCGCACGGGCTTGTCAAAGTCGACCGTCGCGCGGCTGACCCATACGCTGGTCGTGCTGGGCTACCTGCGGCACGAACCCTCCCTTGGCAAATACCGCTTGGGCGCGCCGGTGCTCGCGCCGGCCTACCCGCTGCTGGCAAGTATGCAGATTCGGCAGGTGGCACGGCCGTTGATGGAGCGGCTGGCCGGGGAGGTCGGCGGGGCCGTTTCGCTCGGCGTTCGCGACCGCACGCAGATGATCTACGTGGAAACGTCGCGGTCCACCGACGATCTCGTGGTGACGCCCGACATCGGCGCCGCACTCCCGATGCTGACGACCGCGATCGGTAAGGCGTGGCTTTGCCGCGTCCCGGCCGCGCTGCGGGATCCGGTACTGAACCGGTTGCGGCTGGAGGACGCAGACGCCTTCCGCCGTGCCGAACCGCGGCTGGCGCAAGCGCGCCGCGAGCTGGAGACGAAGGGCTACTGCTCGAACCGTGCCGAATGGCGCCACGATGTGTTCGCGTTCGCCGTCCCACTTTGCCGGCGAGTCGATTCGCAATGGTTCGTGGTCAACTGCGGGGTTCGGGCGCCGCCCGGTGCCTTTGACGCCATACAGCGGGCCGTCGGCCCGCGGCTCGTCACGATGGCGCACGCGCTTGAGAGTCGTCTCGGATTGCACGAGACGACCGGCCTGTAGTCCGCCCGGTCGCCCCTCCGGCGTTCAGTCGATCTGCAAGCCAGCCTCCTTGGCCAGCTTTTGCCAGGCCGTGACGTCCTCACGAACGGTCGCGGCAAACTGGGCGACGGTCTTCGTGACCGGGCGCGGCATGTTCTGCTGGGCGTATTTTTGCACCACGTCGTCATTGGCGAGGATGCGGTTGATCTCGGCATTGAGCCGTTGCACGATGTCCGGCGGCGTGCCGACTGGCGCGAACACGCCGTACCAGCCTTCCTTGTTGAACGGATAGCCCTGTTCGGCCAGCGTGGGCACCTCGGGCAATGCCGGTCCCCGCGCGGTGCCTGTGCAGGCGAGGGCCACCAGCTTGCCCGAGCGGATGTGCGGCACGGGCGACGCGATATCGGTGAAGCCCAGCAGCATGTTCTTTGACAGCAGGTCGGTCACGAGCTGGGCGCTGCCCTTGTATGGCACGTGCTGCATCGAAAGGCCATAGTGCGCCTTGATAGCTTCCATGATGAGGTGTCCGGTCGACCCGTTGCCCCACGATCCATAGGCGAGCTTGCCGGGATTCGCCTTCACATAACGCACCATGTTGGCCAGGTTCCGGAACCCGGTGGACGGATGGGCAACCAGCAGAACGCCGGCTGCGCCAACCTGCGCGACGGGGGTCAGGTCCTTCAGCGCGTCATACGGCATCTTTGGCTGGATGACCGGATTGATCGCGACGGCGGAGGATGGCGTGATCAGCAGGGTGTAACCATCGGCGGCACTCTTGGCAACCATGTCGGTGCCGATCAGGCTGTTGGCGCCGGGCCGGTTGTCCACCACCACCGGCTGGCCCAGCGCCTGCTGGAGATGGGCGGCGATCACGCGCGCGAAGAGGTCCATGCCGGCGCCCGCCGGCCCGGGCACCACCAGACGGATGGGCCGCCTGGGCCAGCCGCTTGTGGCGGCAACTGTACCGGCCCACGACTGCGTAACGAGGAACGCGGCGATACCTAGGCAGGTCCGCCGCCGGACGGGCGAGTGATGCATGGCTTGTCTCCAGATGTTTTTTGCGTGCGTGAGTGTGTGTGTGCGGCGCCGGTGGTCGCGCCGCGCGCCGAGGACCCGCGCAAGGGATGGGCAATGCTCGGAGCCGCACCGGGGAAGGGTATGGAAATACTAACCACCGTCGATAAGGTCTGGTCCTGCAATCTCCTTGATTGTGTCCTGCGGAAAATGCGAGGAATGCGCCGCACACTGCGAGGTCATGTGCGGCCTGGTAGTCAACCGGGCTGCACGGCCTGCTCCCAATTGCACCCATCCTCCGGCGGCTCGAAACCTTCTCCCGGCGTCAACGGCGCATGGCGATACGTCGCCGGTGTGCGGCCAAGCTTCACGGGCGCGCCGAGTCCCCGGTAGCCGTCTTCCATCTCCACTACCATCCCGCGATGCGCCGTATGCGGGTGCTGCAATGCATCCGCCACCGACAGTACCGGCGCACAGGGCACGCCGGTCGCTGCCAGCGCGTCGGCCAGCGTCTTGCCGTCGTGATCGCGCAGCAGGGCTTCCAGGTCGGCCTTCAGCGCGACGCGGTTGACCGAGCGGGCGCCGGCCGTTGCATACCGTTCGTCGTCCGCCAGCGAGGGCGCGCCAAGGTGCTCGCAGAGAACGCGGAACTGGCGGTCATTGCCGACGGCCAGGAAGACCGGTTCGGTGCCCGTGGCGACCGAGTCGTACGGGTAGATGTTGGGATGCGCGTTGCCGGTGCGGCCCGGTGTCCTGCCGTCCATGAACCAGTTGGCGGCGTGGGGATGGAGAAGTGATAGTCCCGAGTCATACAGCGCCGCGTCGACGAACTGCCCGCGCCCGCTGCGCTCGCGCTCCTGCAAGGCCAACAGCACGCCGATCACGGCGTTCAGGCCGGTGACCATGTCGACCACGGGAAGCCCGACGCGCAACGGTCCGCCGTCGGCCTCCCCGTTGACGCTCATGATGCCGGTCAGCGCCTGGATGGCAGCGTCGTAGCCGGCCAGTCCGCCCAGTGGGCCGTCGGCGCCGTAGCCGGAGACGCGGCAGTGCACAAGGCGCGGGAAGCGTGCGGCCAGCGCGTCGTAGCCGAGGCCCCATTTCTCCATGGTGCCGGTCTTGAAGTTCTCGACCAGAACGTCCGCCTCGGCCAGCAGTGCGAGCAGGGCCCCGCGTCCCTCGGCGGTCGTGAGGTCGAGCCGCATCACCCGCTTGTTGCGGTTGAGACCAAAGTAGTACGAGGCCACGCCATCCTTGAACGGCGGCCCCCAGGTGCGCGTGTCGTCGCCCTGCGGCGGCTCGATTTTCAGCACGTCGGCGCCGTGGTCGCCGAGGACCTGGCCGCAGTATGGGCCGCCGAGGATGCGCGATAGGTCGACCACGCGGATGCCCGCCAGGGCACCGGCACGCTTGCCTTTGCCAGCCATGCGTCCTCCTATTGGACGGAGACCGGCGCAATGCGGTGCGTGCCGGCGTTGAAGTTGATGATCGGGCTGGCCTGATTGCAGGTGGCCTTGCGGATCTTGCCGACGATCAGGTCATGCGTGCCCAGTGCCTCCGTGCAGACGATGTCGCATTCGATGCTGGCCAGCGCGCCATCCAGCACCGGCAGGCCATGTCCGCCTTCGCGCCATTGGCCCGACACGAAGCGGTCGCGCCCTTGCGGGGATTTGAGGAAGGTGTCGATGATGGCGCGGTGTTCCTCGCCCAGCACGTTGGCCACGAACCGCCCGGTCTGCATCAGCGCGCCGTGCGCCGAGGCCGACTTCTGGACGAAGAAGCCCACCATAGGCGGCTCCGCCGACACCGACGTCAGGCTGGAAACGATGATGCCCGCCACGTCCTCGCCGCTGCCGGTGGTGACGGCACTGATGCCGGCCGGCAGCGCCCGCATGGCCGACTTGAAGTCGTCCACGGAGACGACTTCGTCCTCCTCGTTGAGGGTGAGATGGGCGCGGATGTCGCCACGCTCGTCCACCCAGCCGTGCCGCGCCGCGTATCCCACCATGGAGGAGAAGCCGCCCTCCCATGCCGGTTCGCCCGCATGCCCCGACAGGAAGCGCAGCACCGACGGCGCCAGACGGACGTGAACCTTATCCTCGCGCCGCCCGATACGGGCGATGGCGCGTTCCAGCCGCTCGCTGGGCTGCGGATCGATCAGCACGTCGAGCCGCTTGAAGTCGGCCGGGTCACGCAGGGTGATGGCACCGGCATTGGTCAGGTGGATACGCATGGCGGGCTCCTCAGGCGGCGACGGCCAGCTTGGTGCCCGGTTCGCCGAGCTCCTTGCGGATGGCCGGGATGATCCGTTCGCCCCACAGTTCGATCTGCCGCAGCATGGTCTTCTGATCGAAGTCACCGAGCTGGGTCTGCAGGGCGATGTGTTTGGGCCGCAGGATGCTGATCTCGGTCAGCATCTTGTCGATGACCTGGTTGACGGAGCCCACGGGCAGGTTCTTGCGCAACTGGTCGAACGTCGGATCCGTGTCCGACGGCACTTCCTTGACCATGTAGCCGTCATCGCTCTGCGCACGGCGGAACTTCAGGCTTTCCGAAATCCGCCGCTGGAAGCGCGCGCAGTCGAGATAGGCGTCGATCTCGGCTTTGTTGTCCGAGGCAAAGCCGCAGCGCAGGAAACCGAACTTCACGTCGCGGTCCAGGTCCTTGCCGTTCTCTTCGGCGACTTTATCAAGGCGTTCGCGCAGACCGGTGATGGCGTCGTTGCCGTTGAGCAGGGCGGTCACGAATAGGTTGTGGTTCTCGCGCACGCCACGGCCAAGGGTGATCGGGTTGCCGGATGTGATCCACAGCGGCGGCATCGGCTCCTGCAGGCAGCGCACGGCGATGGAGCTTGGCGGAATCTTCAGGAACTGCCCGTCGTGCTCGAAGATCTTCTGCGTCAGGCCCTTCGGGATGACGTCGAGGAACTCGTTGAAGATCGTGCCCGACTCGGCGATGTCAATGCCGAAGCGCTCGAACTCGAACTGCTGGTAGCCGGATCCCACGCCCAGTTCGAGCCGACCGTTCGACACCGTGTCGACGAATCCGACTTCGGCCAGGAAGCGCGCGGGGTGGTACAGCGGCAAAATGCACACCGCCGTGCCGAGCCGGATGCGCTGCGTCTTCGCAGCGGCATGGGCCACCATCATCAGCGGCGACGGCGACAGCGAGTAGTTGTTGAAATGGTGCTCGGCGTACCAGGCGGTGTTGAAACCGGCCTGTTCCGCCACGACGGTCTGCTCGATGGAGTTGCTGATGACTTGCTTCGAGGTCTGGTGGTAACCTCGCTGCTGGGCCAGGATGAATACGCCGAATTCCATTGTTGTCTCCCAAAAATCCCGGTGAAGTTTCGGAGAATTTTAGGTGTCGGGTGGCATTGGCCGGAATACGGGAATCACGGCGATCTGTACTGCAAAAAATGGAGGAATGATGGACCGGCTTCGCGCCATGGAGCTCTTCTTGTCGATTTCCAAGACGGAGAGTTTCTCGGAGACGGCGCGGCACTTCGGGGTGTCCGCCACGTCCGTGTCACGCATGATCACGGATTTCGAGACCGAGCTGAACGTCAAGCTGCTGATGCGCTCCACGCGCCAGGTCGTGCTGACCGAAGCGGGGCAGGAGTATGCGCGGGAGCTGGAAGGGATCCTGTGGAACATCGGCCAGGCGCATCGCAACATCACGGAGATCCGCGCTGCACCGAAGGGCACGCTGCGGGTGCATTCGCGCATGATGTTCGGGCTGGGCGTGCTACCGCCGCTGGTCGCGGCTTTCCGCAAGCAGTATCCGGACATCCATGTTGAACTCGTGCTGTCCGAGACAAAGATTGACCTACGCCGCAGTAACTTCGACATCGATTTCCGGATTTCGCCGCCGGTGGAGGCCGGGCTGAAGCGGCGCATCCTCTTCCGGAACGAGCGCTACCTGGTGGCATCGCCCGCCTACCTTGAGAACCGGCCCGCGCCGACGCGGCCGGAGGACATCCTGCAGCACGACTGCATGGCGTACCTGCTGCCCGGCAACCGGCATAGTTGGCTGTTCAAGCGCGGGGAGAGCGTGGAGGAAGTGGGGTTCAAGCCCCGGCACGTGACCAACAGCGGCGTCGCGCTGCTGGAGTGGGCGCGGCTCGGCGAGGGCATTGCGCTGCTGGACGACTACACGGTCCACAACGATATCTCGCGCGGCACGCCCGTGCGGCTGCTGCCGGAATTCCGCGTGACCAACACCACATTCGAGGAAGGGATGTACGCCACCATCCTGGACACGGCGATGATCCCGGCCAAGATTCGGCTGTTCCTCGACTTCGTGGCCTCGCACGTCTCAGGTGAGGAACTGCGCTTCAGTGCCTACGGCAAATCGGCGGTGCCGGCGGCGGGCTAGAGATGAATGCGGCAGTGCGGGCGCGCTGCGCCGCGTAGGCCGATGCCGCGCACACGTAGCACGGCGCCGTCCAGTGGGCCGTCCGCTGACAGCCGGCCGCTGTCCCGGATCGTCGTGACATAGATGTCTTCCAGGGCCGGCCCGCCGAAGCAGAGCGACGCCGGGTGCGCCACCGGCAGGTCGATACGATGGGTGAGTTGCCCCGCGGCGTCGAAGCGGGCGAGGGCGCCGGCATGCACGAGTGCCGTCCACAGGCCGCCGTCACTGTCGAAGCAGCAGCCATCCGGCGCGGAGCCAAGTGGCGCGGTGTCGACGAAGCGCTCGCGTCCCGACAGCCTGCCTCCGGCATCAAACCGGTAGCGGTAGATACTGCGTGCCGCGCTGTCGCAGACGTAGAATTCCGCCCGCGACGGATGCGGCATCGGCCCGTTGACGATGCCGAAGCCCCGCTCGATCCGGGCGAAGCGGCCGGCGGAATCGAGCCGGTACAACCCGCCCAGCGGCGCCTCCTCAGGTTCGCGAAAGACGTGCATGGTGCCCACCACGAAGCTGCCGTCCGGCATGGGCGTACCGTCGTTCAGGCGCAGATTGGAATGACGGTCGCCGATGTCCGCCACGCAACGCAGGGCGCCGGTGGACGGCGTATAGAGCGCGACCTGCTCCTTCAGGGCCACGACGAGTTTGTCTTCGCCATTCAGCGCGAACGATCCCAAGGGCGCTGGCAGATCATACCGCATCGCATCGAAATGCGCCGTATCGATCACATAGATCCATCCCCGGCGGCAATCCGCAAGCCATAGCCGCTGCCGGACGGCGTCCCAGACCGGGCATTCCCCCAGGTCGGTCCGGATGGTCCCAATGGGCGCGATCTCCATGGTCTGCGATCCTCTTTCGTGATGGCCGGTGGGGCTACGGGTACTCATGCTATCTGCTCCCCGCTTCGCCGAATATGCCGCATTCCCGCAGAACACAACCAACAACTCTGACGGAAATCTACAGGAATCCCCGCTCCTACAATCCAAAAAGCCGGCCCGCAGCGAAGCGCGGCTGTTCATTCGATGCAAGGAGACAACCATGACGTACGCACACACCGCGCCGCTCGGCGCATTTTTCCGTCGGTCGGGAGGTGAGGCATGAGCGAGAAACTGGTCCTGATGGAGGTTTCGGACGGCGTCGCTCTGGTCACGCTGAACCGCCCCCGGTCAATGCCCTGAGCCGCGAGATGCGCCGCCAGATCGTGGCGACCTTCGACGAGATCTCGGAGCGCGATGATATCCGCTGCGCCGTGCTGACGGGCGCCGGCAAGGTGTTTTGCGCCGGCGCCGACCTGAAGGACCGGCCCGATAGCAGCGTGGCTGGCGACTTTCTGGATCACAACCGCCTGACACGCGAAACCGGCAACGCCATCAAGGAATGCGCCAAGCCCGTGATCGCGGCGGTCAACGGCGTGGCGCTCGGCGCCGGCATGGGGCTGGTCGCTGCCTGCGACATCCTCTACGCTTCCGAGGAAGCCACCTTCGGCATGCCGGAGATCAACGTCGGATTGGCGGGCGGCGCTTCCATGCTGCGCACACTGTTCGGCCGCTCCACCGTGCGCCGCATGTTCTTCACCGGCCAGCGCCTGACGGCCCATGACCTGCTCCGCCGCAACGTGCTGGAAGACGTGCTGCCGGCCGACCAGTTGCTGCCCGTGACGATGGCGCTGGCCCGCGAGATCGCCTCCAAGGCCCCGCTGGCGATCATGTACGCCAAACGCGCCACCAACATGGTGGAAGTCATGCCGCAGCGCGATGCCTACCGCTTCGAGCAGGAATTCACCATGGCGCTGTCCCACACCGAGGACGCGCGCGAAGCCCGCATGGCGTTCCTCGAAAAGCGCCAGCCGCAGTTCAAGGGACGCTGACCATGGCGACGCACACCGAACGTCCGGGCGCCGGGCTTGGGCCCTTCTTCCACGCGCGCAGCATCGCCGTGGTTGGCGCCTCAGACGATATCACCAAGATTGGCGGACGTCCCGTCTACATGCTGCGCAAGCATGGCTATGCGGGCGCCGTCTACCCGGTCAACCCGAAGGGCGGCATCCTGCAAGGCCTGACCGCGTTTGCATCGGTCCGTGAGACGCCCACCGCGCCAGAACTGGCGATCTTGGCAGTGCCTGCCGCCGCCACGCCCGCCGCCCTGCGCGATTGCGCGGCACGCGGCGTGAAGGCTGCCATCGTGCTGTCGTCCGGGTTTGCCGAACTCGGCGCCGACGGCGCGGCGATGCAGGCCGAATTGGTCGACATCGCGCGCCAGCACGGCATGCGCGTCCTTGGTCCCAACTGCCTGGGCGCCGTCAACGTGGCCGACCGGATGATCGGATCCTTCTCCATCAGCCTGGAGGAACACATGCCCCCGCCGGGCGGCGTGGGCATCGTCTCGCAGTCGGGCAACGTGGGCAGCCACACCATGAACACGGTGGCACGCCGCGGCCTGGGTGTGAGCCAGTTCATGGCGACGGGCAACGAGGCCGACGTGGACGTGGCCGACGGCATTGCCGCGCTGGCGGAGGATGACACCACACGCATCATTCTCTGCTGCATGGAGACCTGCCGGCACGGCGACCGCCTAGTCGCGGCGCTGGAATTGGCGCGGTCGCGCGGCAAGCCGGTCATCGTCCTGAAGGTGGGCTCGACCGAGCAGGGCCAGGCCGCCGCCGCCTCGCACACCGGCGCGCTGACGGGTTCCGATGCCGTCATCGACGCGGTTTTCCGCCGCCACGGCGCGCTCCGCGTGCGCTCGGTGGAGGAACTGATCGACATCGGCCACGCCGCCTCGATCCTGATGCCTGGCCGCCTGCCGCAGCGCGACGCCGTGACGGTGATGGCGGCCTCTGGCGGCTTTGGCGTAATGATGGCCGATGCCATGAGCCAGGCAGGCCTGCGCCTGCCCGCGCTCGATGCGACCACCTGCGAACGCATCCGCCACGTGCTGCCAATGGCCGGCACCGGCAACCCGGTCGACGCCACGGCGCAAATGTCGAGCCGTCCCGACATCCTCCAGAAGCTATTGTCCGCGCTGCTGGAGGACCCGTCGGGGAACGCGCTGGTGATGTTCATGTCGCTCTCGCTGTACAACTCCGCCTGCGCGGCGTGTACCTGGAGGCGCTGGCGCGTGTACGAGAGGCACATCCCGAGCGTGCGCTGATGATCGTCAGCCAAGGGCCGGCTGATGCGGTGGCGCAGATCAACGCGCTGGGCATCCCCGTGTTTCCGAGCATCGATGCAGCGGCAAGCGGCCTCGCCGGACTGGTCCGGCTCGGCCAGCTTGCCGGCCAGCCGGCATCGGCGCCGCGTCCGCCGGTCCCGGAGGAAACCTTGGACCCGGCCGTCTTCCGCAATGAGTACGAAGCCAAGCGCACGCTGGCAGCCGCCGGCATCGACGTGCCGCAGGAAGCCGTCGTCCGCTCGGTTGAAGAGGCGGTTCGCGCGGCGGAAGCGATCGGCTACCCCGTTGTGCTGAAGATCGTCTCCGCGGACATTCCGCACAAGACCGAAGCCGGCGGCGTGGCGCTCGACTTGCGCAGCGCGGCGGCAGTGCTCGACGCCTATGGGACGATTGCCGCCAGCGTCGCACGCCATGCGCCGCGGGCCAGCGTGGAAGGCATGTTGGTCGCGCCGATGGTCAAGGGCGGCGTTGAGATGATCGCCGGCATTTCCCGCGATCCGGTGTTCGGCCCGGTGGTGATGGTGGGCATGGGCGGCATCCACGCCGAGGTGCTCAAGGATGTCGCCGTGCAGGCCGCGCCGGTCAGCGAGGACGAAGCCCTCGCCATGATCCGCTCGCTGCGCATGTTTCCGCTGCTGGACGGCGTGCGCGGACAGCCCAAAGCCGACATCCGCGCAGCCGCTCGCTGCGTGGCGCGCCTGTCGGAGTTCGCGTGCCGCCATGCAGCTGACATTGCCGAGATCGACATGAACCCCATCCTCGTCCGTCCCGAAAGGGAGGGCGCCGTGGTCCTCGACGCGCTGATGATCCCGGCCGCCGCCCCAGCCACGCCCGCACACTGAGAATCAGCATGCATATCGAAACACGCGATCAACTCGCGGCGATCCCCGATCCGGCCGCAGGACCGGAGGTGTACCGCCAGCACGCCCGCCAATGGCTGCGCGCCAACCTGCCGGACCACATGCGTGCCGACAGCTTGGTTTACCGCACCCCGACGCTGGAAGAATCCAGCGCCTGGGAGGCGGCCATGTACCACGCTGGACTGGCCGGCATGACGTGGCCAATCGCCTATGGCGGCCACGGACTGACCCTGCGCGAGCACCTCGCCGTCAACAAGGAGATCGGCGCGCTGCCCATGCCAGAGAGCGTCAGCTCCATTGGCAAGGAACTCGCCGGTCCGATCATCATGACCGTGGGCACCGAGGCACAGAAAGAGGCGTTCCTGCCCGCCATCCTCGCCATGCGCGAGTACTGGTGCCAGGGCTTCTCGGAGCCCGACGCCGGCTCGGACCTCGCCCGGCTGCGCACGCGCGCCGTACAGGAGGGCGGGCACTGGCGCATCAACGGCCAGAAGATCTGGACCAGCGGCGCGGCCAAGGCACACTACTGCCTACTGCTCACCCGCACCGGTACCGTCGCTGACAAGCACCGTGGCCTGTTGATGTTCGCGGTGCCGATGAACACCCCCGGCATCCGCGTGGTGCCGATCAAGTCCATCGATGGCAAGGAATCCTTCGCCGAAGTATTTTTCGACGACGTGGTGGTGCCGGACAGTGCCCGCCTGGGCGCGCCCGACGAAGGCTGGAATGCCGCCATCCGCGTGCTGTCCATCGAGCGCGCGACCAACCGCATGTACCGTCCGTGGCGCTTCGAATGCGAACTGCGTCATCTGGTCGGCGCCTGCAAGTCGGATGGGCAATTGGCGCGACTGCTCGACGACGGCTACACGCAGCGCCGCATCGGCGACGTGGCCTGCGAGATTGATGCCCTCAAGGGCCTGGTGGAGACGACCGTGTCCCGCATGATGGCCGGCGAGGCCATCGGCGCGCGCGGGTCGCTGACCAAGCTGTACTGGTCGGAGTGCCACCAAGCGTTCGCCGGGCTGGCCCTGTCGCTGCTGTCGCACGTGACGCCTCGCTCCAGCCCGCAGGCGCAGCGCGCCCGGAAGGCGTTCAGCACAGCCTATCTCTTTTCGCGCGCCGAGACGATCTACGCCGGCACCTCGGAAGTGCAGCTCGACGTCATCGCGCAGCGCATCCTTAATTTGCCCAAGGATTTGACATGACGACGCGAGACGACGATCTGCGGCCCGAGGAATTCGCCCAGGCCGCCAGCGCAGCCATCCATGACGCGCGGCCACGCGACTTCCGCGAGGCCGCGCAGGTGCTGGCCGGGGCAGGCCTGTGCGGTGTATGCGCCCATGAGGCGGACGGCGGGCTCGGCCTGCCCATTGACTTCGCGCTCCCCATCGCGCATGCCGCCGGCAAGCTGCAATTGCGCCTGCCCCTGCCGGAAACAATCCTGCTGGCGCAGGCGTTCCATGGCTCGCCAGTCGCCGCCGCGCTGGCGGTCGGCGACAAGGTCGCCACCATTGCGTGGCAGGGCAGTCTGCGCGAGGGCGTGGCCGGCCACGCGCGGCACGTGGCGCAATGCGACTGGGTGCTCGTGAACGATGGCGACGGCGCGGCGCTGGTCGAAGTGGCCGGACTGGCCAGCAAGGAAGACGGATCGCTCGATCCCGAGTTTCCGCAGGCGTGGCTCGACCTGGAAGGCGCGACGGTCGTCGCCCGACTCGATGCCACGGCCCGCGCGGCACTCGACCATGCGGCCTGCCTGCTGATGGCCGATTTGGCGAACGGCGCGGCCGAGGGCGCGCTGGAGACGGCCGCCGGCTATATGGCGACGCGCGTGCAGTTCGGCCGGCCGCTGTCGGCCAAGCAGGCCGTGCGGCACCTGCTAGCGCGCATGAAGCTGCTGACGGAGGCGTCCGCGGCCGCCGTGCGCCGTGCCATGGCGCGCAACGAGTATGGCGCGGCACGAAGCGCACGGCCGGCGCTGGCGGGCGCCATCGGCAACGCGGCCTTTGTCATCGAAAAAGCGATCCACCTGCACGGCGGCATGGGCTTTACGTGGGAACTGCCGCTGCATTATTCGCTGCGCGAGGTGCGCAAGCTTGACGCGGCGTTCGGGGCGGGCGCGCTGGCGCGTACGGTCGGGCAGGAATTCATCCAAGGCGTTTGAGGAATTCGGGGAGTGTTTATGCAACAGGATCTAGCAGGGCGCGTGGCGCTCGTCACCGGCGCAGGCGCCGGCATCGGCCGCGCCACGGCGCGTCTCCTAGCGGCGCGCGGCGCAATCGTGGCGGTCAACGACCTTAAGGAAGAGCTTGTCGGCGCGACAGTAGACGAGATCCGTGCGGCCGGCGGTGAAGCTTTCCCGGTCGTGCAGAACGTGGCGAGCCGGGATGGCATCGCGCAGGCGGTGAGCATGGCGGCCACGCAGGGCAAGCGTTTCGACATCCTCGTCAACAACGCCGCGTGGGTGCGTTACCAGTGGGTGCCGGAAATCATGCCCGAGACGATGGACCGCATGCTCGACATCGGCTTTAAGGCGGTGATCTGGGGGATCCAGGCTGCTGCGGACGCGATGGAGGCGGAATGCGGCGGGGCCATCGTCAATGTGGCGTCGACCGCGGCGCTGGTGTCGGCACCTGCCTCGGTCGTCTATTCGGGCATCAAGGCGGGCATTCTCGGCATCACGCGCGCCGCTGCGGCCGAACTTGGGCCACGCGGCATCCGCGTCAACGCGGTGTGTCCGTCCGCCGTGCCGACCGAGGGCACGCTGCGCAACCGTAATGTCGAGCGCGACGCGCGCCGCGTTGCCCGCACCCCGATGGGACGCTTGGGCAACGTGGACGACGTGGCCAGTGGCATCGCCTTTCTCGCCAGCGACGAGGCGCGCTTCATCACGGCGCAGGCGCTCGTGGTGGATGGCGGCATCACGTTCACCAATCTCTGAGCGTGCCGGCCGTCCTCATCACCGGCGCAGCCGCCGGCATCGGTCGAGCTGCCGCGGGGCAGTTCGCACGCGACGGCTGGCGCTGCGTACTAGTTGACCGCGATGGCGCAGCATTGGCCACCACGGTGGCCGGCCTTTCGGCGCCGGAGGCGGGCCGCCACGAGGCGGTGGAGGCTGACCTCACCGACGCGGCGGCCATCGATTTGCTGACGGCACGCATCGGCCCGCTGGACGCGCTCGTGAACAACGCGGGCATGTCGGACCGCGCGAACCGGCCCGTCGTTGAGCAGGATGGCGACGACTGGCAGACGCTGCTGGCGCTCAATCTTGACGCGCCGGCACGGCTGGTCGACGCGCTTACGCCGAGGTTGGTGGTTGGCGCGCGGGTTGTCAACGTGGCATCGGGCGCCGGACTGCGGGCGATCCCGTGGCGCGGCGCCTACAGCGCTAGCAAGGCGGGTTTGATCGGGCTGTCGCAGGCACTGGCGCGCGAGCGACCGGACCTCCGGGTGAGCGTGCTGTGCCCGGGATTCGTGCGGACCGAACTGGTTGACCGGCTCATTGCAAGCGGCCGATTGGATCCGGCACGCGTAACGGCCAAGATTCCGCTCGGCCGGATGGCGGAGCCTGAGGAACTGGCCGAGGCGATCCGCTTCCTGGCCGGCGCGAACGGTGCCGTGCCCTCCGGTCTGTTGCTGCCGGTCGATGGTGGCTCGTCGGTGTTTGGCGGCAGCCAGGGTTTTGCGGCGGCCGCCTTCGAGCCCGCCCCGTCCGACACGCCACTCCGCCTGCAGGTGGTGGGCGATGTGGCGGGGAAGTGGTCTGCCGTCGGCCAGCATGGAGACGGCTATGCGGCAGTGCTGGACGTTTCGCCACTGGCCGTGCCGGGTGGGAAGCGCCTGGCGGCGGTGCACGAGGCTGCGCGGCGCTTCGCGCGGGAGCATGCCAACCAGGCCAGCCTCACACTGGTGCTTCCGGCCGACGCCGGCCAGGACTGGCGGCACGCGGGCGATCTTGCGGCGGCCCGCATGCTGGTGGCCACGCTGGCGTGCGAGTGGGGCGCGCTGGCGCTACGCGTGAATGCGCTATCGGTCTCGCGGGACGACCCGGAAGCCGTCGCGCCGCTGCTGCGTTTCATGGCGGGCGCTGGCGCGCAATACCTGACCGGGCAGGTGCTGCCGGTGGCCTGACATGCCGCACGCACCCGGGCAATTGAGTAGTTAAGAAGGGAAATGCCCGCTCCGCGGGCAGGGCGGCTCACGCCCATTCACGGGTTGCCTCGGTCCGCACAGGCCCGAGGCGTAACAAAACAAGGTGGAGACATGCAATACAAACTTGGCGCGACCGCGCTCTTCTGCGCGCTATGCAGCCTCCCGGCAGCCGCACAAACCAGCGTTACGCTCTACGGCGTGGTGGACGCGGGTATCGAATTCGCGAACCACCAGACCGGAGGCGGGCATTCCGTCGTCCGGATGACGTCAGGCAACGTCGCCGGGTCGCGCTGGGGGCTGCGCGGTACGGAAGACCTGGGCGGCGGCCTGAAAGCGCTGTTCGTGCTGGAGAGCGGCTATGACACCGATACGGGGAAGTCCGCGCAGGGCGGCCGCCTGTTCGGGCGGATGGCGTACGTCGGCTTGCAGGGAAAGTGGGGCAGCCTGTTGCTCGGACGGCAGCAGAGCGCGCTGTTCGACCTCATCGGTCCCTATGATCCGATGCTGCTTGCGCCAAAGTACTCGATCTTCACGCAGGACCTGGCGTTCGTGTCGCGGGCCGACAATACCGTCAAATACACGGGCACGTTCGGCGGCTTGGTGGCGTCCGGGATGTACAGCTTCGGCGCTGAGAGTGGTACGGTCAACGGCAGCGAAGTGCCCGGCGAACCGAAGCTGGGGCGCGAGTATGGCTTCCGGCTGAGCTACGGCAGTGGCCCGTTCAGCGTGGGCGCTGCCTACGATGAAGTCAATACGGGCACGGTCACGGTCAATCCCGACGCCAAGACGCGGCGCGCAGTGCTGACCGGCACGTATGATTTCTCCCCGGTCAAAGTCTTCGCGGGCTACCGTTGGGCCAAGGCGTACGACGGGGCGCTGCTGGTGGGGGCGATCCCGGGCCAGGCCAACCAGGCCTCGAACCTGTGGTGGACCGGCGTGACGTGGCTGGCCGGCCCCGCCGTCAGCCTCAGTGCCGCCGCCTACTACCAGGATTTCCGGAACACGGGCAACGATCCCTGGCTGTTCGTCGGCATGGCCAAGTACGCCTTTTCCAAGCGCACGGATGCCTACCTCAGCGTCGGTTACACGAAGAACAAGGGCAGTTCCAATCTTGGCCTGAGCACGGGCGGCTCAGGCTTCGGGACGACCGCTGCGGGCGCCAACCAGTTCGGCACCACCATCGGCCTTCGGCATATCTTTTGACGGCAGGCGGCTCGCGCCGCCCTGTCCAGGCTTGTCCGGTCTACTCTGCGCTGAGCAGCGCGTAGACCGGATCATGCGGCCAGGGTGCGCCAATAGGCTGGCGCGGGCCGAAGCGCTCGGTCTCGGTGCCCTCCGGGGTGCCAAGCGGGCCGACCCAGTCGTAGACCACCACGCGCCGCGCAATCCGCCATTCGCCGTTGCGCTTCTCGAATCGGTCGACGTAGCGTCCGGCCAGGAAGACTTCCCGCTGCGCTGCATCGGGGTTGGGCCGGCGCTGGAATGCCTGGAAGTACGACTCCACCGCCGCCCAGTCGCCGTGCAGGGCGATCGAGAGGTTGCCGAGGAAGTGGATCGAGCGTTCGCTGGTCCCCAGCCGGTCCAGCACCCAGTCGATAAAGCCGCTGGCGGAGCCGGAATAGGGGCCATGCCGATCGGTGGCATCGTCCCAGTACACGCTGCGCAGGGCCGCCTCATCGCAACGGTCGATGCCGCGGCAGTAGCGATACAGGCATTCGCGGATGGCTTCGCGGTCGAGCAGTTCGCCGAGGGCGCAGGGGGATGTGGGGTCATGATGGGCGTGACGCGAAAGGATGAACATGAGCTGCAATTCTCTGCCTCCCGTCACCATCCATTGCCTGCCGTTCGGTTGGTTGTCCTCTGCACGGCGGGGGCATATTCGCCAGCCCACCCGGGTCGTAATATCAGTTCAGAACCATGTCCGGCGCGACAGCCGGCGCACAGCAGGGAACCGCAAGTGAGTGCGGTTTTTCCACGATGCGACAAACCAAGGAGAGAGACAATGCCAGTACACGCAGGTACCACGGTGCGGACGCCCCCGATGTGCGCGCCACACCGCTCCCGGCCGCTGCGAGGTGCGCGATGAATCTCCAGCGCAAGGTCGACGTACAAGCCTTCCTCGACGAACAGCGTTTCTCGCGGTTTCATATCCTGCTGTTCGTCCTGTGCTTCCTGATCATCGCTTTGGACGGGATGGACACCGGCGCCATGGGCTACATTGCGCCGTCGTTGATCCAGGACTGGCACCTGTCGCGTGCAGCGCTGGGCCCCGTGCTGAGCGCCACGCTGGTCGGCATCGGCTTTGGCGCCATGGGGGTGAGCCCTTTGCCGACCGCATTGGCCGCAAGCGCGTGCTGATCGGCTCTGTCTTCGCGTTCGGGGTGTGCAGCGTGGCGGCGGCGTTCGCGCAGTCACTCGAAGTGCTGGCTGCGCTGCGCCTCCTGACGGGAATTGGCCTGGGTGCCGCCGTGCCGAACGCCGTCGCGCTGATGGCGGAGTATGCCCCGACGCGGATTCGCGGCACCGTGGTCAATGCCATGCTGGTCGGCTTCGCAGCCGGTAATGGGCTGGGCGGCCTGATGACGGCCTGGCTGATCCCGCGCTTCGGCTGGCACGGCGTGCTGGTGGTCGGCGGCGTGGCACCGGTGCTGCTGACACTCGTGCTGGTGCCGCTTCTGCCAGAATCGGTGAAGTTTCTCGTGGCCAACCGGCGCTCGCGCGAGGATGCACTGGGCATCCTGGGCCACTTGGCGCCGGGCGCCCGGCTCGACGATGTCCAGCTCGTGTGCGAGGAAGATGCCGGACATGGCCGCAAGTCGCCTCTCTCGGAGCTGTTCCGTGAGCGGTATGCCGTCGGCACCTGCCTGATCTGGCTGTGCTACTTCATGTGCATGGTCATCCTGTACCTGGTCAATAGCTGGCTTCCCACCCTGTTCACGACCTCGGGGTATTCGCTGCAGGAGTCGACCGTCACTTCGTCGCTGTTCCATCTGGGCGGATGCGCGGGGATCCTGCTGGCAGGGTTCCTGACTGACCGGTTCCCGCCTACCCGTGTCGTCGCGGCGTACTTTCTGGCGGCCGCAGTACTGGTGCTGGTGATCGGGTACAGCGGGGCGCACGCAGGACTGACGACGATGATCGTCATCGTGGGCATGGCCATCTCCGGTGCGTCCGCGTCGATGTCGCCCCTCGCTGCACATTACTATCCGACCACCAGCCGCGTCACCGGCATTGCCTGGATGCTGGGCATGGGCCGCTTCGGCGGCGTGGCGGGAACCATGGGCGGCGCATGGCTGCTGGGGATTGGATGGGCGTTCGGTGCCATCTTCAGCCTGCTCGCCATCCCGGCCGTCATCGCGGCGATATGCCTGCTCCTGCTGGGTCGCAATGGTCCGCCGCAGGAAGAAAGGGAGTTGCCGGGTTCCGCCGTGGTGGAACACTGAAGGGTGTGTGCGCGCTGCATGTCCGCACACCAAGTGGAGACGGGCCGACGGCTTGGCTTGAGGGTCGAAGCGACCCAGTGCTCAAGTGAAGGGGGCGAAACGCGTTCATCCACTTAGGAAGTCGTCGATGGCCGTAGTCGGGCCGAAAACGGCAATAGTCCCTTGGCGACACGAATGACGGTGAATCAGCCACCTTCGGTCATCGAAGATCTGGGGCCGACTGACTCAAACTGGCGTGCGCCGTGAAAAGGCGGCGCTTTCCAGCGGGTGTAAGCCCCGCCCGGCAACCGCTCCAGCCGGAAGCAACCGTTGCAGCTATGGAGGTAACGAAGTGGCTGAAGCCTTCGGTGCAGCGTGTCACAAATTACGGTGACCGCGCGAGTGTGCGGGCCGTAACGCGAGTGAACGCCGAGCAAACCTCGAAAAAGTCGATGCGCAGGCCGCCCCGACCGCCAGTGCGGGGAAGGCTGATACGGCTGGGTGAATGAGCAGGCAGGACGCCCAGTCGCTGCGCCGAGGTAGTGGCGACAGCATGCACACAAGGAAAGCGCACGCAACACGGGAAGCCCCTTGACATGGTCAGGGACGACCAACCGGACGCCCGCGAGGGACAGGCCGGGCGCCTTGGGGTGACGGTAGTGTGCGCTGAGCAGCGCGTTGTTCAGGAGGGTCGAAGTCCCTCTGGCGCTCGAATGAGGGGCGCCATATCCAAAAGTGGGGGTAATGCCTCGCTGGCCGGAGAGAAGCGGCAGGTATGGAGAAGCCTAAACGGGCACGAAGGCGAAAGCCAGACACAGCCAATGCGGACCTGAAGCCACTGCTTCGCGCAGTACTCCTGAGGGCAGGGTGTCCCCTGCCGCTGGACAAGGGCATTTCGTTCAGCGGCGCTCGCGATCGAATTCGAGCCATTGGAAAGCAGCTCGACGCCGATATCGAAGATGACATCGCGAAGTTGCCCCAGCCTGTAGCGGACGTCCAGATTCGCGAATCCAGCCACGTCGCGACCGTGAGCATCGACTCGGCGTGGCTGAGGCATTGCGACTACGTGAGAGGCCTTGGCCGCCACGTCAATCTCGTGGCCGGGCGAGCGACGTTCACGGACAGTCCGCCAAAGTTTTATGCCTATGTGCACCGGGAAGTCCCCTCAGCTGCGGCGCGACTCGATCAGTTCCTCCTTAGAAGCGGTGTGGCGACCGATGAACGCGTGACCGTGATCAGCGACGACGCCGGTGAGTTTGCGAAGGCCGTCCAGGGCAGTCAGCTCGCACGCGGCAGGCTTCTCGATTAGTTCCACATCGCCATGAAGTTCAACGGGGCGCAGCGTTCCGTGTTCGGTAGCAAGGTAATCGACTCATTGGAACGGGAATCACGCCAAGTGGCTGGTATGGCAAGGCAAGGGCCGCAAAGCGTTGGAGCGCATCAAGGCTTTGGACACTCGACTGCTGATGAGGACGGGGTATGAATTCAGCACGCTTTGGTGGAACCTGGATAAAGTCTCCTGGTACCTGCGGAAGAACGCAAATACGTTGGTCAACTACGGCGCTCGGCATCGGAAGGGCCTGCCGATCAGCAGTAGCATCGCGGAGTCCGCGGTGAACCAGGTCGTCAGCCTTCGCATGGCTAAGAAGTGACAGATGCGCTGGACGGACGAAGGGGCGCACTGCATGGTGCAGGTCAGAGTCGCAGTCTTAAACGGAGAGCTCTCTCCCGACCGCATGACTCGGCGCTCAAGATCGCCGCCTCGCGTCACGGCAAATGCGAACAAAATCAACATCCTTGCCGCAAGTCAGGGCGCCTGACGAAATCCGCCTCCCCAACTTTTGCACGATCTCGTACTTCTCCTCATGCCCTTCGGATTCCACCTCGCGATGGCATCGTGGCAGCGTCGCCAGACTGGCACCGACCAACGGACTTCCTTAAGCAAAACCGTGGCCTGCCGGTACGGCAGATGGCTTGCCCACTTTGCCTGGAGGTATTCCAGCTCCGGCGTGGCGCGGTTCGTCAGAGCTTTAGATAAGGGATGGACCACACACCGCGGCGGCGCAGTCCGTTGGCAAGCACACGACCACAGTCGCGGGCTGTGCACGGTCACCTTGCCGTATACAGTACGCATTACCGTCGAGCGACTGTCCTTGTGTCTCAATGTTGCCCAGCAGCACTGACAATGGGTCTGGCCCGAACACCACCTCTTCACTTGTTTCGAAACCAGCTCGGCCTGCACCTTGGCCAACAGCGACCGTCCCTCCGCGAGGGTAAGGCCGAGGTCCGCAAGGCTACCGTCAGGGCGCTCAATAACGGCCAAAGCTGCGTCATCGTCATGGCCGACGTTGCGATACCGAGCAGCGTAGTCCACATGGATCCGGCGCGACATCCCAAGCGGCTCTCCCTTGGTGCCCTCCCCAACTTTTGCACGCTCTCGTCTACGGGGTCGCACGAATGACGATCTTCGAACGAGGTGAAGCCCTTACGCCAAAGTTAAAATGCAATTAATCGCCAAGCTTCGCCCGCAACCGTGCTGGCATGCGGCAGTTCCCCTCGGCATAAAAGGCAGCCTCCACGCTGGCTTGCCTTCTCCACGGGACATGGCCTCCATGCCGCGACCACTACCTGACGCCACCGTCGCGCGCGTCGATTCGCGAGGCCCTGCGCCACTCGGAACATTTCGACCCCGACACCAGCGAACTGGTATTTCGCCTTTCCATGACCGACATCGGAGAACGCCATCGGCAATCTGGCCGCTCTCAGGCCGGCAACACGATATGCGCTGCTGTTTCATGAGGACTACGTGTGCATGACACGCAAGCGCCCCGGGCTGCCGGCGCGCAGCCTGTCCGCGGAGCGTTTTCTCGAGCTCTCCCATATCGCGGTGGCGCCAAGTGAAAGTAGTCACCGCAATATCTACGACTCACTGCGGGCCGCCGGCCTGCAGCGGCGTATTGCGCTTCAGGTGCCAGTTCACCGTTTATCCATTGTCGGTCAAGATTCCCGAGGTCGAAGTCACGGTGCACTGGCATGAAAGCTTCGACAAATGACGAGGGTAACCAGTGGCTGCGCGAACAGATCATCGAGACCTTGAGAGAGTAGGCAGGGCAGAGGAGCGCCCCAAGTGCGCCGCGCAACGCTCAGCCCGATCCAGGCGATCATGCAGAGACGAGTCGGTCTTGCGATGAAAGGCAATGGGGCGTTTAATTTACCCGGAGGAAGTCCGGGGAGGCTCCCATGGCGCGCTGCACAATTTGCGGGTTCGAGAATGCCATTGGCGCCAATTTTTGTGAGCAATGCGGCAACCGGCTGGCGCGCCTCTGCGCGCGGTGTGGCCACGAACTGAGCCCCGCGGCGCGCTTCTGCAACGCTTGCGGCGAGCCCGTCAGCGAAATACCGCAAGCCTCGTCCGCCGCCCCCGTTCATTACACTCCACCGCACCTGGCCGAGCGCATCCGGGCCGAGCAGGCGGCGCTGGAAGCCCGCGGAGTGACCGCCGGCGAACGCAAGACCATCACCGTGCTGTTTGCCGACATGGCGGGCTCGACCGCACTGATCCACGACCGGGACCCGGAAGAGGCAAACCGCCTGATTACCCCCGTCATCGAGCTGATGATGGAGGCCGTGCATTACTACGAGGGCTACGTGGCCAAGTCGTTGGGCGACGGCATCCTCGCGCTGTTCGGCGCGCCCATCGCCCATGAGGACCATACCCAGCGCGCGCTGTATGCGGCGCTGCGCATGCAGGAGGCAATGCACCGGCACAGCGACAAGCTGCGGCTGGAGCAGGGCATCTCGCTGCAGATCCGGGTGGGCGTCCACACCGGCGAGGTAGTCGTGCGCTCGATCCGCAAGGACGACCTGCACACTGACTATGACCCGGTGGGGCACACGATCCACATTGCTGCGCGGATGGAGACGATGGCCGCGCCATCGTCCATTCTCGTGAGCGAATCCGCCCACAAGCTCGCGCAGGGGTACTTCGAGTTCAAGGCGCTGGGAGACGCCCAGGTCAAAGGCATCCCCGAGCCGCTCGCGGTCTATGAAGTGCTTGGTCTCGGGGCATTGCGCACGCGCTTGCAAGTGGCAGCCCACCGTGGCCTGGCCCGCTTCGTGGGCCGTGAAGCCGAACTGGAGGCGCTGCACCTGGCGCTGGACCAGTCCACCGCCGGACACGGGCAGATCGTCGCGGTGGTGGGGGAGGCCGGGGTCGGCAAGTCGCGGCTGTTCCACGAGTTCAAGGCGCGCTCGCAGAGCGGCTGCCTGGTGCTGGAGACCTTCTCGGTGTCGCACGGCAAAGCCTTTGCGTATTTGCCGCTCATCGAACTCCTGAGGAATTATTTCCAGCTCACTGCCCAGGACGACAAGCGGCGCTGCCATGAGAAGGTCGCGGGCAAGATCGTCACGCTGGAGCGCAGTCTCGAAGACGTCATGCCTTACCTGCTGTATCTGCTGGGCATCGGTGAACTCGGCTCGGCGCTGGCGGACATGGGCGCCGGCCTCCGGCGCGAGCGCACGTTCGAGGCCATCACGCGCCTTCTGGTGCGAGAGAGCCTTGATCAGCCCGTCGAGTTGCTGTTCGAGGACCTTCAGTGGCTGGACAGCGAGACCGAAGCCTTCCTCGCTTACTTCATCGAGCGAATGGCGCAAGCCCGGATTCTGCTGCTCGTGAACTACCGCCCCGAGTATCAGTGCGCGTGGGGGCACAAGGACAATGGCACGGCATTGCGGCTCGACCCCCTCGGTCCAGCCGAGGCGCAAGGCTTGCTCGGCGACTTGCTGGGCAATGACCCCAGCCTCGCGCCGCTCAGGCATCTTATCCTCGAAAAAACCGAGGGCAATCCCTTTTTCATGGAGGAGGTCGTCCAGACCCTGGCCGAGGAAAAGGCGCTGCTCGGTGAACCCGGCCATTACCGTATTGAAAAGACCCCGGCCGCGCTGCATATTCCGACCACGGTACAGGGCGTGCTCGCGGCGCGCATGGACCGGCTGCCACTCGCGCAGAAGGAACTGCTGCAGACCCTGGCCGTGATCGGCAAGGAATTCCCCTTGAGCCTGATCCGGCAGGTCACCGGGCAGTCGGAGGAGCGCCTCTATCCACTGCTGGCCAGCCTGCAGGCGGGAGAGTTTATCTACGGGCGGCCGGCATTCCCGGAAGTCGAGTATGCGTTCAAGCACGCCCTCACCCAGGAAGTCGCAGGCCACTCTCTGCTCTCGGAACAGCGCGGCGCGTTACATGAGCGCACAGGCCGGGCCATCGAGATCCTCTTCCGGCATCACTTGAGAGACCACTGCAGCGAACTGGCACATCACTACAGTCTCAGCGGCAACATCCCCAAGGCGGTGGAGTACCTGCATTGCGCCGGGCGCCAGGCCGTTGAGCGTTCGGCGCATCTAGACGCCATCCGTCACCTGAGTACGGCGCTGGAGTTGCTCAAGCGCCTGCCCGACGCGCCCGAACGCGCGCGCCAGGATCTTGCCTTGCGCGTCACCCTTGGCCCAGCCTTGATTGCTGCGAGAGGTTATGCCTCGTCGGAGGTGGAGGCCAACTATGCCCGAGCCCTGACCTTGTGCGAACACAGTGGTGAAACCCCGCAGCTGTTCCAGGTGAAGCTTGGGATTGCGCACTTTCTTTTCACTTCGTGCGCAGCATCACACGGCGTATGAATTAGGGGAGGCGCTGCTCGAGTTGGCTGAGAACGCGCAAGACCCGGTGCTGCTCGAGCACGCTCATATCGCGCTGGGAGGATCGTCGCTCTTTCTGGGCAAGTTCCACCAGGCCCGGGCGCACCTGGAGCGGGGGCTTGCCCACTATGACCCTGAACGGCGTCAGGCCCATGACGCACTCTATGAGATGGACCATGGGGTCCGTGGCCTCTGCCTTCTGGGATGGGTCTTATGGCTGCAGGGCTTTCCGGCTCAGGCCAGCAAGGCTGCCCAAGAGGCGCTGGCGCTGGCCCGCAGGCTTTCTCATCCTTTCAGCCTCGCTCTCGGCCTGGCCTTTGCCGCCGAATTGCATCAGCTGCGGCATGAGACACGACTGGCCCGGGAGTGCGCCGACGCCACCATCACGCTCTCGACCGAGCAAGGATTTCCGTTCTGGCTCGCATGGGGAACCATCTTGCGGGGCTGGGCGCTGGCCGAGCAGGGGAGCAGTGAGGAGGGCATTGCCCAGATACGCGAGGGCCTGGCCGCCTACCAGGCCACGGGCGCCGAGCTGGGGCGGCCTTATTTCCTGGCCCTGCTGGCCCAAACCTACCAGAACGCCGACCAGGCGCAGGCGGGACTGGACGTGCTGGCTGACGCGCTGGCCACGGTCGGCAACACGGGGGAACGTTTCTTTGAAGCGGAGTTGCATCGGCTCCAGGCGGAACTGCTTCTCCATCGCCCGGACGGGGCTGCTGACCCCGAAGCGGCGGCAGCGTGCTTTCATCGGTCCATCGCCATCGGCCGCCAGCAAGGCGCGAAGTCGCTCGAGCTGCGCGCGGCGCTGGGTCTGGCTCGGCTATGGCAAGACCAGGACAATGCGGAAGTTGCGCGGCAGATGCTGGCCGGCCTGCATGAGTCCTTCACGGAAGGGTTCGACACCGCTGAGTGGCAGCAGGCCAGGGCACTGCTGGATGCTGCGCGACCATCCGGCCAGCGCGACTGAGAAGCGCTGGCTCACCTCGTCAAGGGAGGTATGTGCCCTTGTCGAAATTGCCCGCCAGCAGGCTGCCGAATCCTGTGGGGCGGTCCGCAAGGCCCAGCGTGCGCAAGCAGTGCCAAAGCAGGGCCTGGTTGCTGGTGATGACGGGTTTGCCGGCACGCTCGATCTCTTCGATGACGTCGCTCACCTGTATGCCGGCGCAGCTGATCAATACTGCATCGGCGTTGTCGGTATCGAATTGTCGCGCCAGGTCAGCCCAATGCGAGGCAGGTGTGGGAGTGGCCAAAAACGGGGGCAAATCCGTCAGGAAAGGGGTCTATTGTGTATTGAGACTACTGGAGACCTCCATGCGCATCTCGATCCAAGCCTGTATTGAGCGGGCGGGCGAACAGCCAACGAGGCACGCTTCGCCGATATGCCGCCAGCGCGCATCGTGCCCATGCTGGCCGACGAAGGTGTGTACATTGCCAGCGAGTCGAGCTTTGCTCGCGTGCTGCGTGAACACGGCCAGACCGAGCACCGCGGTCGAGCCAAGGCCCTCAAGGTCATCCGGCCGCCGACCACGCACATCGCCACGGCGCCGCGCCAGGTCTGGTGCTGGGATATGACCTACCGTACGCCCAGCCAGCATAGCCCGCCCGTTTGGGGGTGAAGCTGCTTGAGCATGTTTGGAATGCAGGACCCGGTGGAATTGATATTGCAGTACCGGGGCATGCCCTTCCTCTGCTGTGAGGGGAAGTGAGCCGAAGCGGCGGTGACCTGCTGACACTGGCAGGGTGACGTAGTCCGTGGGAAACGGGGCTTGCGGCGAAGCGGTTACGCCAAGATGAGTCTCTAGGCTGAGCATGGGACGGTTGAGGAACACGAACCTGTTTGAACGCATCTGAGGGTTGAAATGTCACCCCTGCCTACACCGCTTATCAGGCAGGACGCGGATTGCCGCCGGATACAGGTAAGGACCGGCGACACGAATGCTACTTGGATATGTAAGCCGAGCAGCAAGGAGCCACGGGGAGCGCGCAGCTAGACCGTGGTGTTCGCGACGACTTGCGGCAAGCAAGGATAAAGACTGCGACAGGCAACCTCGCCCATGCGCTGAGTCCAGCATGTGAACTGGGGAAGGTTTGCACAGATGCCAAGGGAGTGTGCCCCCGATGATGTGCAGGCTGGCGGAGCCTCCGTAGTAGTCCGAGGTCGGGAAAGCCGGCCACATGGCGAAGGGAGGCAGTTTAAGTGGTTTGCTTGGTTAATTAACTGACCTTAGTGAGGTGAAGACCTTTGATAATCAGTGAAATGCAAAGCAAACTGGCGACATGGTCGATGGAGAACAAAGAGCGCAAGCTCGATCGACTCCTGAGGCTGATTGCCAATAGGGATTGGCTGAGTGAAGCGGCTCGTATTACGCTGGCATCCAGCGGAGCGCGCACCCCGGGTGTAGACGGGATCGACAAGGGCATGATGGAAGCGAATCTCCAGCATGAACTGGCGACGATACGCGACGAACTGCTGGCGGGCTCATATAGTCCGCTGCCTGCGCGACGCGTGTACATACCAAAAGCAAACGGAAAACTCAGACCTCTCGGCATACCGAGCCTGCGGGATCGGATCGTGCAACGGGCAATGTTGATGGCGATGGAGCCGATATGGGAGAGCGATTTCCACCCGGCTTCATACGGCTTTAGGCCTGCCCGTAGCGTACATCACGCGATTCGCGCGGTGAAGCTCCAGCTACAAGACAGCGGTGAACAAAGTGCTGCGGGACGTTGGGTTATTGAGGGCGACCTCGCCAGCTACTTTGATACGGTTCAACATCGGCTGCTCATGAAGGGGATTCGCAAGCGGATTGCCGATCAGCGCTTTCTTGCCCTGCTCTGGAAGTTCATCAAAGCGGGTTGTGTTGATCGCGAGCTGTTTCGTGCTGCAAGCGAAGGCGTTCCTCAGGGCGGTGTCATCTCGCCTCTCTTATCCAACATCATGCTGCATGAATTCGATGCGTGGATGGAACGGAACTACCTGAACAAGAAAGTGCGGAAGGATCGGTGGGCGTGGAACTTCGCAATTCTCAAACAGCGACCCATTGCTGTTCGAGAAAGTCGGCAGTGGAAGCCAGCAGTGTCCTACTGTCGATACGCGGACGACTTTGTGATCGTGGTCAAAGGAACCCGTGAACATGCTGAGGCAGTACGCGAAGCGTGCCGTGGGTTCCTTGAAGGCGAACTGAAGCTCACGCTAAATATGGAGAAAACCCATATCACGCATGTGAACGACGGCTTTGTCTTCCTCGGTCACCGGATCATTCGCAAGCGTGGGCCACGCGGCCGCATGCGGCCTGTGACGACCATACCGTGGGAGAAGTATCGAGGCTTTGCCGGGAGGCTCGTAAAGCAATTGTCGGGCAACTACGGCATGAACCGGATGGACCTGATGGAAAGCCTGAATCGGCAAATTGCTGGCTGGGCTGCCTTCTATCAATACACCGACTACACGGCCACCATGTTCAAGAAACTAGACCGAGCGGTCTTCTGGAAACTCGGGCACTGGCTCGCGCGCAAGTATCGGCGCGGGTTCAGGTCGCTGATGCGCGACTGCATCCGGGTGCCGGAGCCGGGACAGGCTACAACATGGGTGTTACAAGGCCAGAACAGTCGGGGGTGGTATGGGGTGGTGGCGCTTCGGCGTCTCGTTACCAGTCGCAAAGGTCGTTTTACTTGGCGGACCCTGACAGAAAATCCATACATCCTGCGCGATGAGACACGCCGTACCATCGAGTCGCGCTACCCCGATGTCGCCTTTGCTATGAGCAACACTTGAACGGAGAGCCGGATGCGCTGAGAGGCGCAAGTCCGGTTCGGAGAGGAGAGGCAGGGAAATAGTCCGACTACGCCCTGTCTCTTACTCTACTGCCGGCCACTGTGATCGGGCAATGGTTCCACCTGTATCTGATTCTGGACCTCTACCGCAAGATTGTGGGCTGGGAGGTGCACGACAGCGACGACTCGCTGCACGCCGCGCACTTGGTGCGCCGCACGGTGCTGGCCGAGGGCATCGCCACCATGCCCGTCAAGCCGGTGCTGCACGGCGACAACGGCGCCACGCTCAAGGCCACGACCGTGCTGGCTATGCTGTACTGGCTGGGTGTGAAGCCCTCGTACTCCAGGCCGCGCGTGAGCGACGACAACGCCTATGCGGAGTCGCTGTTCCGAACCGCCAAGTACCGGCCAGAGTTCCCTGTCAATGGCTTCGTCGATCTGGACGCAGCCCGGGCCTGGGCGACCCACTTCGTGCGTCGGTACAACGTTGACCACCGTCATAGCGGCATCCGCTATGTCAGCCCATCGCAGCGGCACGTCAGCGATGACCGGAAGATCCTCGCGGCTCGGCATGAAATCTACCTTCAGGCCCGCGAACGCACCCCGGCTCGCTGGTCAGGCAGCACGCGTAACTGGACGCCCGTCGGCGCCGTGACGCTTAACCCTGAACGGGACTCGGTGGCGGCCATGGCGTCACAGACAAAAGAAATACAGCCGTTGGCTGCATGACTGAGGCGACAACCACCTTGACGCGCGCCGAGTCAATCAAGGGCGATGATGCACGGCCTCTCTGCGTCCCTCACCCCGACATGGACTTCGACGCGGGGCGTGGCTTTCCTCGTCCGCACCCGACCGACTTCGATGCCTTCACTGCCGGCTGCAACATTGGCGACATCTGCGCGGCGGTCTCCCGTAGCAGCTTGCGTAGCCAGACGATAGCCGGGTCGCCTTCCTGATACTTCTGCCACTGAAGATTCTCCGCAAATCGCGGAAGGTCAAGCGGGCACTCCAGGATCCGCAAGCCGAAGCGCTTTGCCATTTGCTGTGCGAGCCTTGTTGGCAGCGTGGCGATCCGAGCCGTCCCCAGGAGAAGTTCAGGCACGAGCGTGAAGTTCGGTGCGATGACGTCCTGGCGGCGTACGCGCTTTCCGGTGGAAATCAAGCGGGCGTCAAACGTGATTCGACGCCCGCCGCCCCATTCAACGGCGACGTGCGCTGCGTCGAAATACCTGTCGATAGTCAGGTCATGGTTTGCGAGTGGGCTTTCGCTGGATACAAGACAGGAGAACGAGTCCTCGAAGAGCGGCTCGGACGGATGCCCTGGCACCGTGGCGAATTCGGGGGCAATCAGCAACTCCGCTTCGCCGCTGTCGAGGTGCTCGGGTGTCTGCGGGCTGATCGCGCGTAGATCGAACTGCATCAGCGGTGCCAACTTCGCAGCCCGCCTGACGACCTCCGACAGAAAGACGCTGATGACATAGTCGGACGATTCGATCGTGAACCGGCGCGTCGATGTGGCGGGATCGAACGATGGCCTCGCCCGCGTGATTGTCTGAATCTGCAAGAGCACATTCCTGACCGGCTTCACGAGCTCAGTGGCCAATGGCGTCAGGACCTGTTTCTTGCCGACCGCCATCAGAAGCTCATCCTCGAAATACTCGCGCAGACGGCTCAGGGCACAACTCGTGGCTGGCTGGCTCAGGAAGAGCCGCTCGGCGGCCTTGCCGACACTGCGCGTTGAGAGCAACGCGTCGAGGACGACCAGTTGATTCAGGTCTAGCTTGTTGAAACGCATGGCTTGCGAACATTTACACGATGGATGTCAGGCATTTAACCAATAAATTTTGTAAATGTCACTCCCTAACCAATAATCCAGGGCAACGGCACCGATAGCCGGCGAACATCCAGAACATACGGAGACAACAGAGTGATTCGAGAGCCTTACAAGCAGAGATCGGCTGCGCCGCAGTGGGCATTGGTCGCCACCCTGACAGTGGTGACGATGCTGGCGCAGATCGACAAGAACATCCTGGTGCTGATGGTCGGCCCGATCCAGCGTGACTTTGGTGTCGGCGACATCCAGATCAGCTATCTCATCGGTGCCGCCTTTGCCGTTTCCAATATCGCGGTGGGATTGCCAGCCGGCTGGCTGGCGGATCGCTACGACCGACGCGTCATTGTCGCGGTGGGCGTCCTGGTGTGGTCGGTTGCGGTCGCGGCGAACGCCGCTGCGTCTGCCTTCGTCGCGCTGGTCGTAGCGCGCGTCATTGTTGGTGGCGCCGAAGCCTTGATTCCGCCGTCGTCGTATTCCCTCATTCGCGATGGCATTGACGACCAGCGCCGCGCGCGTGCGCTGTCGGTCTACACGATGGCGCTGATGCTGGGCACCGGGCTGTCCCTGGTGCTTGGCGGGCCCATGATGGGCTGGATCCAGTCTGCCGGCTTGCGAGCGATCCCGCTGATCGGGGACGTAGCCGCCTGGCAGATGACCTTGTTCCTGATCGGCATCGTCGGGCTTCCGGTGGGCCTGCTGATCTTCCTGAACCGCGACCCCGGGCGCAATGCCGACGCTACGCACAGCGAGCGGCCGACCACGAAAGCGGTGTTCCGCTATCTCGCAGACCGGAAGTCGCTGTTCTTGCCGCTGCTGGTCTTTGCTGTAGCCAACGCCATGATCACCTATGGGCTTGGGGCGTGGATGCCAACCATGACTGCACGGCGCTTTCATCTTGGCATGGGCGAGATCGGACTGATCCAGGGCGGGCTGCTGCTCACCATGGGGCCGCTCGGGTTGTGGCTCGCCGGCATGGCGATGGACGCGCAGTCTCGCGCCAACCGGCTCTCCGGTGTGGCAATTGTCGGCATCGTTGTGAGCGTGGCTGTACCGAGCCTGACCGTCCTGCTTTGCATGACTGACACGCTCATCGCCTTCTGGCTGGTGGACGCCATGGTCGTGCTGTTTTCCTGGACCTTCATGGCAGTGGCCTCAACCATCGTGACCCGAGTCGTGCCGCCGAATGCAGTGGGCCTCGTGATGGCGATCGTGCTGGTCCTGAACGGGCTGATCGGGCAGGGACTCTCGCCCACGCTGATCGCTTTGGCCGGGCGACACGTCTTCGACGCGGGCCGGGACGCGCTGCCTCATGGCATGGCGCTGGTCTTTGCCTGTGCCGGTGTGCTGGCGGTGACGGCGTCGGCCTGGATGTATCGGGCGCTGTTGCATCGCGAAGCCGTAGCCGTAGCCGAAATGGCCGTCACCCCCGCCCACATCCCCTCGCGCTGATCCGCATGGAGACAGATCCGAACAAGCCGCCTGGCAGGTGGCTTGCAGGGTCACGCGCGTCGATACGATAAATAGAAGAGACGGAGACGCTGGAATGAAGAAGACAGTATTGCACCTGGTCAGCACCGCTGTTCTGATAACTTGTCCTCAACTGGCCAAGGCACAGTCATCGGTCACGTTGTCAGGCCTGCTCGGATCGGGCGTGTCGTACACGACCAATGCCGGAGCGCACGGCAGCGGCCAGTATCAACTCAACGGAACGCATGCCGTCCCATTCTTCGCCATGTCGGGCAAAGAGATGCTCGACGGCGACACTGCAGCAGTCTTCCGGCTGAGCAAGTACGCCTTCCTGGATACCGGGATCTCCACGCCGTTCGAGAGCTTCGTCGCTTTGAGCTCAAACAGCAAGGGAACGGTATCGCTTGGATCCATGTACGACCTCCTGGCCGACCTGGTCCCCTTCACCTCGGAGCGCTACACGTCGCTGCTGGCAACGCATCCCGGAAACCTGGACAGGACCGTCGGCAACTCGCTCAACAGTACGGTCAAGTACAAGTCGCCTGTCCTCGGCGGCCTTCAGTTTGGCGCCATGTACGCCTTCGGCAGCGCCAGCTCGACGACCAATGCCGGGCGCGCAGTCGGAGGCGAGATCAGCTATGCCAACGGCCCAATCCAGACGATTTTCGTCTGGGAATCGGTCAATGGCGTGCCCTATGCACCGGCGCTCAAGCTGGGCATCACCCGGCTGTACGGGATCGATTTCAGCAAGACGCCCACCGCGTCGGTTCTCCAGAGCCAGAACACGGCAACAGCAGGGATTGCCTATGCGGATGAGGGGTGGCGGGTCATGGGTAACTACAGCTATACGCGCCTGTCCGCGGCAGGTGTCCGGGAGACGGCCCAGTCCGTCGACGTGGGTGCCTATAAGTACGTGACTCCCCAGACGCGCATAGGTGGAGGTTATTCGTACACAAGTCTGGATCCGTACAAATGGAACCAGTTTCACGCCCACCTCGACTACGCGTTGTCAAAGCGCACGAGCCTCTACGTGCTCGGCGTCTTGCAGGTTGCCGGTTCCGGTCAGCTTGCGGTAATGCGCAACCAGGCGCCCGCAACCGCATCGCGTCAGATGGTGGTGGAGGCTGGCATCACGCATCTGTTCTGACCCGGATCGCAGAGACGCCTCGTGATTCCGGCTTCCGGCTATGGCCCTTGAAGGAGAAAATGTAATGCAGTGGGATGTGATTGTGGTTGGGGGAGGGCCTTCGGGGCTGACCATGGCAGCCGAACTTGCCGGATCCGGCGTCAGGACGCTCGTGCTGGAGCGTCGCTCTGACGGTGTCCAGTCGCGCGCCGGCACGATTTTGCCCCGGGTTCTGGAATTGTTCGATGCCCGCGGGATTGCGAACCGGTTCATCGAGAAGACCCGCTCGATTTCCGACTATCCATTCCGGCCGTCGCACATCTGGGCGGGCTTTCACCCGATCGAATGGAAGCATCTTGAATCCCGCTTCGGGTTCACGCTAGGCCTGCCGCAGAACCTGACCGAGGAAATCCTCTGGGACTGGGCGGTGGAATGTGGGGCAGAGATACAGCGAGGCGCGCAAGTGCGGGACCTGTGCCAGTGCGAAGACGGTGTCGAGCTCGATGTCGTGGATGCGTCTGGCACGGCCACCACAATGCGCGCGCGATACGTGATCGGCGCGGATGGCGGCCGCAGTATCGTTCGCTTTAAACTTGGCCTTCCCTTCGAGGGGCATTCCGGTACCTTTCGCGGCATCGTGTTTGACGCCGAACTGAAGGCGCCCTGGCCCGGCGGACGCATCAACGTCGACAACGAGATGGGTTGGGTGCGCGGCTATGTGTTCGGTGAAGGCATCACGCGATTCAATATCGTGCATCGAGACCGTCGTCATGCGCCGAAGGATGAGCCTGTCACGCTGGAAGAGGCGCTGCAATGCATCCGCGACGTGCATGGCACCGACTACGGCATCCGAGGCTACCGCTGGGCGTCTCGCTTCGATGACCAGATGCGTGCGGTGCCAACCCTGCGCCAGGGGCGGGTCTTCCTCGTCGGCGAATCGGCACGCATTCACTACCCGGCAAGCGGCGTGGGCATGAATTTCTGCCTGCAAGACGCGTTCAACCTGGGCTGGAAGCTGGCCAACGTAGTCAACGGCGTGGCGGACGCCGCGACGCTCGACACCTACGATGCGGAGCGCCTGCCGGTCATGCGCGCCCTGCTCGACAGCGTCAAGGCACAGTGCGCGTTGCAGTTCAACTTCGAGCCGGACGCGGTCACCCTCAAGCGACGCATGCAGGAACACATGATTGCGCTGCCCGACGTGCAACGAAAGCTCGTACGGGAGCTTTGTGGGCTGGAGGCTCCCTATCCGCGCGATGCGGGCAGCCATCCGCTGACCGGCATGCGTTGTCCGGACATCGAGGTTCTGCTGCCAGACGGAAGCGCCATGGCGGTCACTGAGACGCTGCGGCAGCGCCGGTTCGTGTTGCTCGACCTGGAAGGATTCAGCCGCCAGTTCTCGACGTTGGACGTATCGGGGCTGCCCGTCACTGTGCTGACCGCGCGCGCCGCGCAGATTCCCGCAGCGATGGACGGCGTGAAGGCGCTGCTGGTGCGCCCGGACGGCTACGTGGCGTGGGTGGGAACGGACGTCGCACAGGCCGGCGAGGTCGCGGCGCAACTGGCGAAATGGCTGAGGCGGTGAGGCTATGAACGAGAGACGTCTATTGATGACGGGCGGCTGGATCCTCAGCATGGACCCGCGCATCGGAGACCTTCGCGAGGGCGACATCCTCATCGAAGGGGATCGCATTGCCGCCGTGGCACCGCACATCGAGGTCTCTGATGCGGAGCGCCTCGACGCCCGGGGCATGATCGTGCTCCCCGGCTTTGTCGATACACATCGGCACACCTGGCAGAGTTGCGTCAGGCACCGCTATGCGGACATTGATCCGCAGATCTACTTTGCCGAAATGCTGGGGGCCAAGGGCGCTGCCTTCCGGCCGGAGGACGTCTACATCGGCACGATGCTCGGTGCCGTCTCCGCCCTGGACAGTGGTATCACCACCATGCTGGACTGGTCGCATGTGCAGAACAGTCCGGACCATGCCGACGCCGCTGTCTTTGGCCTGCGCGACACGAACATCCGCGGCGTGTTCGCGCACGGCTGGCCGCTTGTCGACGGGTCCTCGTGGATGTTCGACAGCCGTCGCAGCCATCCTGAAGATATCCGGCGCCTGCGCGAGCGCTTCTTCTCCTCGGATGACCAGCTGCTGACGCTTGCCATGGCGGGACGTGGTCCCGAGATGGCGTGCCGCGACGTCTGGCTTGCCGACCTGCGCCTGGCGCGCGAACTCGGGATCCGTTCGTCGATTCACATGGGTGCCTATGCCCGCAATGCTCCCGTGAAGGCGATCGCGCAGATGCACGACGCGGGCGTTCTGGGTGATGACCTGACATTCGTGCACTGTTGCTTTTCCAGCCCGGAGGAAATCGCGATGATGGCGGACGCCGGCGTCAGTGCGTCCCTCGGCGTGCATTGCGAGCTGAACGCGCAGGGGATCGGCGACATCCCGTTCGATCGCCTGCTTGCCGCCGGCATCCGGCCCAGCCTGAGCGGGGACACCGAGACGAAATGCTCGGGCGACATGTTCACCCAGATGCGCCACGCCTTCGCCTACTACCGTTCATGGATGGGCGGCAATCACTCGCGAGTGGCGAATGCGCCGGCGACCCTTTCGATGCGGGATGTGCTCGAGTTCGCCACGGTGGCGGGCGCCAGGGCGAATGGTCTCGACCACAAGATTGGCTCGCTGACGCCAGGAAAGCAGGCCGACATCCTCATGATCCGCGGCGACGACCTGAACCTTACGCCCGTGTCCGACGCAGTGGGCGCGGTTGTGCTGGCTGCCCATCCGGGCAACGTGGACACGGTGTTCGTCGCGGGGCGCGCGGTCAAGCGCCATGGCCGCATGACTGATATCGACCTGGATGCGCTGCGTCTGCGCGCGCTTGCCTCCCAACACTACATTCTTGGTCTCCAATGAGCGCCGGCGCCATCCCCCTTGCACTTGACCCGGAGCTGGCTGCCATTGTGACAGCGATGCGCAACGCCCGTGCGCCGGCTCCATTCTCTGGCTCCCCGGATCAGGCCAGGGAACGCATGCGCACCGCCATCATGGCTGGACGGGAGCGCAATCCTTTGCCAGTTGTCGGCTCCGTCGAGGATTGCCTTGCTGCCCACGAGGGCGCGTATGTTCCGGTGCGGGTTTATCGCCCGTGCGGCGCGTCGCCGACGCTGGCAACGGTTGTGTTCTTCCACGGGGGCGGTTTTGTACTGGGCAGCGTCGAGCTGATGGATGACATTGCGCGCAAGCTTTGCCGTGATTTGAACGCTGTTGTCGTGTCGGTTGACTACCGGCTGGCACCCGAGCACCCGTTTCCCGCCGCGCATGACGATGCACTGACGGCAACGCTATGGGCCATCTGCAACGTCGCCGCGCTCGGGGGCGACGCTGCGCAAGTTGCGGTGGCCGGCGAGAGCGCCGGCGGCAACCTGGCGGCATCGACCGCGCTGATGCTGCGGGATCGCGGTGTACACCTCACCGCGCAACTGCTCGTCGTGCCCGGCGTCGACATGGCCCGTGACACGCTCCGGATCGAAGCCGTGCGCAACGACTTCCCGATGCTGTCGCCAGGCGATTTGCGCGATATTTCACGACTGTACATGGGCGCAAACTCAGCGCTGGCTGGCATGTGTCCACCGTCCCCCTTCATGCCGCGGACTTCCGTCGCTTGCCCCCCGCCGTGATTGCAGTGGCCGGACACGATCCGCTCTGCGAAGAGGGGATTGCCTACGCGGAGCGTCTTGTCGCTGCAGGGGTGCCTGTCCAGTTGCGCCGCTTTGACGACATGTTCCATCCATTCTTTGGTTTCTTCGAAGCATCAGCATCGGCCCGTTGCGCCAACGATGAGATTTGCCGCGCCTTCAGGGCGTGGCTCCGGCAACACACAGTCTCTGTTTCACCGTGACGGAGCATGCGTCATGCTTTCTATAGCTCTGCACCCAGAAGCTGAAGAAATCCCCCTACTTGGCTATGGGGGCCTAACGGCTGGGGACCAACGCCATCGTTGACGCGGCGGGCGTCATGCCGTCAAGTGCCACGACCATGGAGGGCAGAAATCTCCTGCAGGTCGAGGAAGTCTTCCATGCGGTCGGATCCATTCTTGCTGACACGTTCGTCGAGCGATGATAGGTTGCGTACCGCGCGGTGACTAGATGCCTGAAGCAGCATACAGTCATAAGTGCCATTCATGAATGCGGCGCCTGAGCGGCGTCATGGTGCCAGATCACCCAGCGTCAAATCCTGTAGCGCAGCGCATCGACCACCACGGCCATGGCCTGGGAAGACTGGCGGCGGCTCGGGTAATAAAGATGGTAGCCGGGAAACACGGGGTACCAGTCTTCAAGCACCCGTTCGAGCCGCTTCTTGGCGATGTGCTCCTGCACCAGGTCCTCCGGTAGAAACGCCAGGCCGCATCCCGCCAACGCCGCCCTCAGTATCCGTGAAGTGTAGTAAAGATGGGTCTTACGCACTTTGTGTGACGAGGGCGCACTGGCGTGGAAGATGTTGTCGCGTGGAACGCCCGTCGTCTCCACCGCCCACCACCCACCACCACCACCACCACCACCATTCTTCTTATTGACGAACGTGGGCAAGCCGGCCAGCCTCGTGCCGGCCGCACCGCCCGCGATGGCGATCGGACTAGCGTGTCCAGCAAGACAAGCAGGCTGGTCGTTCAGTTTGGCTTCAATACCCGCAGCCGCAGAAGCCCGATGCCCGCGCGGCCATACATCTGGCGCTTGAGGAACTTGAGCCGGTTGACGTGACCCTCGGTCTGGCCATTGCTCCATGGCAGCTTGAAGGCCGCCCGCACAGCCGGCAAGTCGGCGCGCAGGCTTTGCGCGAACCTACGCATTTCCGCAGCGTCGCAGCGCGACAGACGCCTCAACCATCGATCGAACTGCCGCAAACTTCGCCGGTGCATGAGCCCGAGAAACTCCCGCGCGAGGCTGCGGACCTCGCCCACCACGGGTTCGATCTTGCACAGCGCCTGCACGAAGCGCTCGTGGTCCGCACTCCTGGGCTCCTCGACGGCGAGCTTCCAAGTGGGGTCCTGTGTCGGTCTGGTGCCTCAGCCCTACGACAGCGGTGAGAGCCGGGTTGACCAGGGAATCAGTAAGCAGGGCAACCGGCGAGTGCGCTCCTTGCTGATCGAGATGGCATGGCTCTGGCTGCGCTATCAGCCAGACAGCGTGATCGCGCGGTGGTTCACGCAGCGTACCTTGGGCAATCCGCAGAACAAGCGGAGCAAACGTATTGCCATCGTCGCGGTGGCGCGGCGGCTCGTCATCGCGTTGTGGCGCTACCTTGAGCACGGGGTCATACCCGAGGGCGCGGTACTGAAGCACGCAAGAACCGGAGGGTAGAAACAGACAGTTCAACCTATTAGTGTCGGTCGCTTAGCAACCAGCGATCTGCGCGGGCCTGTCTACTTTTAACTTTGCTACGTAATGACGAATGGAGCAATTTAATCACCTAGCCTGTCACCGGGTCTTCTACGCGCTACGCGCATGCAGGACTATGCCGGAAACATCCGGCGGATAGGAAGTTTGTGATGGCGATCAGGGGCCTCACGCAACGATGACCCGGAACTTGAAACTGGCAGCAACACGACGCGTGTCGCCCTTGAGCAAAGTTTAGTGAGGACCATTTTTAGCGAAAAACCTTGACGCAATTCTCATCATAGAAGAAGCGATCTGCAACGGCAGCGTCTTCCGTCGCCAGCGACGACAGCGCCTTGCCTTGTTCGATAATCGACCACAGCAGCAAGCGTTCGGCCTCCTTGCGGTAGGCCCGTTGCGTTTCAGTGGATTCATGCAAGCCCAGCCAGGCATTGATCGCGTCATGGTCATTATTGGCCACGAGCGTGCACATCCGCCGCGGTGCCCGAAACGTGCCGCGCGTTCCGTCAACCTCGTGCGGCAGCCGGATCCGTTCCCACGGCACAATGGGCTCGCTCGGCGCCGCTTTGATCAGGGCCCGCGCCCGTTCGGTCAATTGCGGGTGTGCGGCGAAGAACGATTCGATGTGCTGGGCGCTTCTGGCGCCCAGTCCCGGAATAGTTGCCCACCAGCGCAGTCGCCGGGGGATGCGTACCGTCAGGTCCGCCAGCGTCGCGATACCGTGGGTGCGCAGCGCTGCCACCGCGCGGCCGGGCAGCCATAGATCGATGTCGTCACTGACCTGAGGTTCAGGCGCCGGTAAGGTTTGCAGCGCCTCCACCGCACGGGCGATCACTTTGGCCTGATTCGGGTGAGTCGTCACGCCTTCCTGAAACAGGGCGGCCAGATCCGGGCGGTGACGCCGCAAGGCAACCTCGGCCAGCTGTCGCCGGATCTGCCCAAGCACACCGCGCGCGGAGTGGCCCCTCCCCAGCGCGTCGGGACAATAGCGCTCAACCGCCTGGCGCGGCGGAGTACCGGCGTACCAAGCGCGCAAGGCGGCCAACGAGGCCGCGTCGGGCATGTCTGGGGATGTGGGCGAGGCTGGCATCGGGAAGCCATCCGGCCGGGCATTGGTGGGAAGGCTCCCCCGCGCTAGAGCCGCGCTGGCTTCGCTAGCGGTGCGCTTGCACGGACCGTCACGGTGCTAACGTTAGGAAAGCCATCTCTGTGTGCGATTGCCCGCCCAAAGGATGTGGCGCGGAGCGCTACCGGAAGATGAACGCCAATACGGCCTCGCAATGGGCCTCGATCGCGTTCTCACGCATCGCATGGATTCCATGCGCGTACTTCATTTCTGCAGTGAGCAGATAGGGAACTTGGGCGATAGCAGTGACCATATACAGTAGCATCACGGGATCGATCTGCTCGAGCCCCTCGGTCAGCATGCGAACATCCTGGATCAGGGGGACGGTCAGGTCATGGCGCGGCCGGATGAATGCTTCTGCCATCCACTTCAAGCGTTCGGAGTCTCGGTTCGCTTCCTGCATCATCAGGCGGGCGTGTTCCGGGTGGCGCGCGCAATAGCGGACATAGTTGCGGATGTACTCCTTCGCTGCTTCCGGGAGTATCCCTGTGCGCCACGAAGTGGTGGCGCGATTTCTTGCGCGAACCGGTCGAACAAATAGGTCACGCTTTCGCGCCAGAGGCTCTCCTTGCCGCCGAAGTAGTAACGAATCATGGCGTGATTGACACCCGCCATTTCCGCGATCTCGCGCAGACTCACCGCGTCGAACCCACGCGTCGAGAACTGCTCCAGTGCAATGCCAAGTATCTCGGCGCGAGTCTTTTCACTTCGTCCCTGCTGTGCCTGCCTGACAACCCGCATCTCCAATTTCCTCAGTAGGGTGCCCCGAATGGTCTGATCACGCCGGCGAAGCTGCATCGTGAACGCGTCGTGGGAGCGTTCACGTGCAACGCTATCTGCGACCTCCTGACAACGCCTTGGCATCCTCAGCGGCTGACCGCGTCCGCCGGTTCAGGGATTGTACTGAGACGGGAGCGCCGCGTCGTCCTTGACGCCCACATAGTGCGCTTGGTAAATTATCCATATGGTGAGTTTTTGGAGCCGAACGTGATCGAGAGGCGGCCTTGACGACCATTCGGCCGGTCCGATTGCGTTGAGCGCAATGCGGCGTTCGCGAACATTTTCGTGTTGGTGGAGCTAGTTCGATGACAGCAGCAAATCTGGACGCCGTCGGGTCGCAAACGGCGTCAGCGCCTTCGGCGCTCATTCAGGAACAGGATGGAAGGCTTCCGCTGCGGACCAAAATCGGCTTCGGCATCGGTGATTTCGCCTTCAACCTGTACTGGCAGGCGACCACGATGTATCTCCTGTACTACTACACCGACGTCGTCGGGCTCTCTCCCGCCACCGCCGGCTGGATATTCGGAGGGGCCATGTTGTGGGATGCCCTCTGCGACCCGGTGGCTGGCTACATCGCCAACCGCACGCGCACCCGCTGGGGCCGCTATCGGCCTTACCTGCTGTTCGGCTGCGTGCCACTTGCCGCCAGCTTTGTCGCGATGTTTTTTCCCACCGGGGCAATGGGAACCGGCCTGCTGGCCTTCGTAATGGGGACGCACATGCTGTTCAGGACCACCTATACCGTGCTGTCGATGCCCTATAACGCGCTGATGGCAACCCTGACGAACGACAGTCGGGAGCGGGGAAGTCTTGCAGCCTACCGGATGGTCTGCGCAAGCACCGCCGGCCTCGTCGTGGCGCTGTCCACACTGAAGTTGGTGCACATCTTCGGCCCGGCGGACGAGAAGCAGGGCTTCCTGGTGGTGATGACCCTCTATGCCGTGGTGTCGCTTCCGGTGTTCCTTCTCACGTTCTTTTCCACCCGGGAACGGGTCCAGCCCGATGCGCATGCTCCTTCGGTGCGGGACGCGCTGGCCGTCGTGCTGCGCAATCGTGCCTTCCTGCTGGTTTGCGGCATGGGGGTGGCGCTGTCTGCCGCGGGCACGTTCCTGTCCAAGACACTTCCCTATGTGCTGAAGTACGCATTGCACAGGGAGGATCTGATCGGGTTAGCGCTCGGGGTCGTCGCGCTCCAGGTGTTCATCGCGATCCCGTTTTGGGCATGGGTCATGCGGCGCACCTCGAAGCGGCTGGTCGCTCTGACCGGCGGCTGCCTGGGCATCGGCACCTATGCCCTCCTGGGCGGGCTGGGCACGCCGAGCGTCAGCGTCTTCCTGCTCCTGCTCGGCGTGATCGGCTTCGCCAGCGCCGCGACTTTGCTCGCGATGTGGGCCATGATTCCCGATACCGTGGAGTACGGCGAATGGCGCACCGGCATCCGTGGCGAAGGAACGATCTTCGGCGTGATTGCCTTCGCGCAGAAAGGAGCGCTAGCCATCGCGGTCGGCGGTGTCGGCCACTCGCTCGGCGCGGTCGGGTTCATTGCGAACCAAGCTCAGGCGCAAGCGGCGATCGATGGGATGTGGGCGATGCTGTGGCAGGGGCCCATGGTGCTGCTAGCCATCGGCGTACTGTTCGCCTTCTTCTACCCGATCTCGCCCGGCGCACACCGCGGAATCCTGAGTGATCTGCGCCAACGCCGGACGGCCTCCGGCACATCCATCTGATTTCACCGTTGCCGGCGCGTTCCAGGCCGCAACCCCTCCGTCGCCACCGACGCAGCAACTGCAAGCAAGGTTACACCTGATGCCTGACCGTCTCCACTCCACCATGGATTCCCTACCGCCTGTCCTGTCAGCAGATTCGCGCGCCGCCACGCATGAGGATCCCGACCAGCGCGCCCGCGACACCGAAGCGCGCATGACGGATGATGAGCGGTTCTCAATGCTATATAGCCTGATGGTGCGAGTATTCGGCAGGTCCACGCGCGAGCCACGCGTGCCGCCCGAGCTACCTGTCATCGCTGGCTATACGCGCGGCGTGCCGCGTCTCGACATCCCGGCGCTGAGGCTGGCGGACGCCAGCCTCGGGCTGCGCCACACGGGCGGCCCGGATGACGTTGCCACCGCCTTTCCAGCCGGCCTCGCATTTGGCGCGAGCTTCAATCCGGAGCTGGTCCGAGTGGTCGGCAGTCTCATCGGCAAGGAAGCACGTGCGCGCGATTTCAACGTCGCGCTGGGCGGCGGCATCAATCTGGTGCGCGACGTGCGCAATGGCAGGAACTTCGAGTACATCTCCGAGGACCCCCTGCTTTCCGGCCTGATGGGAGCAGCGATGGTCTGCGGTACGCAGGAGCAGGGTGTGATCGCCGTGCTCAAGCATGTCTCGCTCAATGCCACCGAAACGAACAAGTTCTTCCTGGACGCCATCATTGATCCTGCCGCGCATCGGGAGAGCGATCTACTGGCCTTTCAGATCGCCATCGAAAAGAGCGAGCCCGGCGCGCTGATGGGGGCCTACAACCTCATCAATGGCGTGTACGCCTGCGGCAACCGCACCATCCTGCAGGAGACGGTAAAGGACGCGATGGGCTTCAAGGGCTGGGTAATGTCAGACTGGCTGGCTGTCTACGGCTGGGAATTCGCCTTGCATGGTCTCGATCAGCACTCGGGCGCGCAGCTGGACGCGCAGGAGTGGTTCACCGGGCCGCTCCGGCAAGCCTATGCGAAAGGCAAGGTGCCAAAGGCGCGCATCAGCGAGATGGTACGGCGCATGCTTCGCTCCTACTATGCGGTCGGCATCGACCGGCACTCTCCTGCCGCGCCGGTCGACTTCACCGCGCACCACGCCGTGGCCCTGGAAGCGGCCCGTCAAGGCATCGTGCTCCTGAAAAACGAGGCGCAGGCGCTGCCGCTGGCGCCGGGCAAACAGCGCATCGCCGTTATCGGAGGTTATGCGCAGACCGGCGTGCTATCCGGCGACGGCTCGAGCCAGGTCATGCCGCCGGGCGGGTACGCCGCACAAGTGCCATCGAGCAGCCATCCCTTGCTGGGACCCACCACCCTGCGCTTGTTCGGGCCCTCACCATTGTCGGAACTGCGCAAGCGATTGCCGAATACGCTGGTCGAGTTCGACAGCGGGGCCCATATCGCCGGCGCGCTCGCTTTGGCGCAGCGAGCCGACGTGGTGATCGTGCATGCCATCCGCCACGAGGGGGAGCGCTTCGACAGCCCGGACATGACGCTGCCATTCGGCCAGGATGCATTGATTGATGCCCTTGCCAGCGCTCACCCCAACGTTATCGTGGTTCTGCAGACCGGCAATCCCGTGGCGATGCCCTGGCACGGCAAGGTACGCGCCATCGTGCAGGCCTGGTTTCCCGGCCAGGCTGGGGCGCAGGCCATTGCCGAAATGCTGGCGGGTGAAGTCAATCCGTCCGGCCGCCTGCCTGTCACGTTCCCCGCCAGCCTCGAGCAGACACCGCATCCGGCATTGCCCGGGGCCGAAGTCGAACTGGGCACCCCCATCCAGGTCCGCTACCACGAAGGCGCCGAAGTCGGCTACCGCTGGTTCGCCAAGACGGACCAGCGACCTCTCTTCAGCTTCGGCCATGGCCTGAGCTACACCAGCTTCGCCTACGCTGACCTACAGGTTAGCGTGGACGAGACCGTCACCGCGAGCTTCACCGTGACCAATACGGGGACGCGCACGGGCGCCGATGTCCCGCAGGTGTACCTGACCGAAGCGGCCGGCGAATGTCGCACGCGCCTGCTCGGATTCCAGCGTGTCAGCCTCCGGCCCGGCGAGTCGTGCCGCGTCAGCGTGCGCGCCGATCCGCGCCTGCTCGCGCGCTTTCAGGCTGCGCAGGCGTGCTGGCGCATCGACCCCGGCCGGTACCGCCTGGCACTCGGGCATTCCGCAGGGGAGCTTGTCTTGCACGCGGATGCCAGTCTGAAAGGCCAAGACTTCGGACGCTGAAGCGTGCATTGCCAGCGATGGGGCGCATGGCCCGACATGGCGTGCTGCCTTGAGCAAGCGTTCCGAGTGACAGCGCTACCCGAGTATGGCGCCACGGGTTCCTCCGTCGTGGGGGGAGGGGCTCGCGTTCCCGGCGGACCCGCTGCTCCCCGACCCCAAGATTGCTTCGTCCTGATTTCTGATAGGAGACAAACCATGACATCTACCCCTTGCGCAAGCATTCAGGAGTGCATTAGTCCCGAGGAATGGCAGTTGCGCGTCGACCTCGCCGCTTGCTATCGGCTGGTTGCGCGGCACGGCTGGTCCGACCTGGTCTTCACCCACATCAGCGCACGCGTGCCTGGGCAGGAAGACCACTTCCTGATCAATCCCTATGGGCTGATGTTCGAGGAGATCACGGCTTCGAATCTGCTGAAGATCGACGCCCGTTGCAACAAGGTCCTCGAATCGCCCTACCCGGTCAACCCGGCGGGCTTTGTCATTCATAGCGCCGTGCATGAGGCGCGCGAGGATGCCCGATGCGTGCTGCACACCCACACGCGCTGCGGCGTGGCCGTGAGCGCGCAGAAGGCCGGCCTGCTGCCGCTCAGCCAGCAGTCCACCTTCATCCTCGGTTCGCTTGGCTACCACGACTACGAAGGCGTCGCCATGCACGAGGCCGAGAAGCCGCGCCTGCAGACGGACTTGGGTCCCGCCAACCACCTGATTCTGCGTAACCACGGACTGCTGACGGTCGGCGGGACGGTGGCCGACGCATTCATGAGTATGTACGTCCTGGAATCCGCATGCCAGATTCAGATCGCTGCGCAGACAGGCGGGGAACTGACATATGTATCCGCAGATATTGTCAGGGACGTATCGAATGCGATCCGAGTCCAGACCGGCGGGCTCGGTTCCGCCTTTGTCTGGCCTGCGCTCCTTCGCATGCTGGATCGGAGCGACGCGGGATATCGAAGCTAGCTGAGCTGCTTGTGCGGCGAGTTGCGTGCCGGAATCCGAAGTGAAGGGAAGACTACGCCCTGCACGACTCGAAGTATGGGTCCCGCGGTTGCATAAGGACGATAAACAAGAAGAAGATGGAGGAGAATTGTGAAAGGAAAGATCTACTTTGCGAGTGGTGCCGCGTTGACGCTCGCTATCGGCAGCACGGGCATGGCCTATGCCCAATCGAGCGTGACAATATATGGCGTCATCGACGTGCCGGTCGAGTATGTCAACCACCAGGCGCAGATTGCGCCAGTGATCAACCCTGTCACTGGGGCTGTAACCCGACAGCCCGGGGGCAACAAGTTCTCCCTGGAAACGGCCGGCGGCATGTCGGGCTCACGTTGGGGGATACGTGGCGTAGAAGATTTGGGTACAGGCCTCAAGGCGTTGTTTGTCCTCGAGAGCGGCTTTGGGGCCGACACGGGACAAGTGTCGCGAGCAGGAACCATGTTCGGAAGGCAGGCGTACGTTGGCCTGCAAAGCAATCGACTTGGCGAGATCACGCTCGGCCGGCAGAACACCAGCATGTATGAAACACTGGGAAATTTCATGCCGGCCAAGTTCGCCCCCTTGTTCGAGCCCTCGGTTGCTTTGCTTGGCGGAACGGCCAGTGGCGGAGGGCTGGACAATGCCGTGAAGTACACCGCAGTCGCAGGGCCGCTCACGGCGAAAGCGCACTACAGCTTTGGGGCAGGACTGAGCAGATTCGGCCTGACTCCCGTTGCCGGGCAAGGCGCAGGGGAAACACCCGGGCATGCCAAGGACAATACCGCCTACGGTGCTGGCCTGATGTACCTGGGAGCAGGCCTTGGCCTCGCCGCCACCTATGATCAATGGAATCCTGCGTTCACGCCGGGAAGCACTGGCACGTCAAAGAAGCTGGCTCTGGCCGCAAGCTATGAGCTGGGCCGGACAAAGTGGATGGCCGGCTATCGCTGGGGACAAAACAAGGACGCTACGGGCCGCGCCTTGGTGCGTGATGATTTCTGGTGGGCCGGCGTCAATTTCAGCGCCACGCCTGCCGTGACACTGACGTTGGGTTACTACTACGACGATCGCAAGACGTTGAAGACCAACTCCGCACAGCCTGATGTCAATCCGGTGAACCCGTGGCAATTGAACTTCATCGCCGACTACGCGCTTTCTAAACGTACCGACATATATCTGACAGTTGGCTACGCGAGGAATTCCGGACTGAACCTTGATTCCCCGGCAATCGGGTTCGCAAACGGTGCATTCCTTGGCGAGGGAGCGAACAGCCAGACAGGCATTGCGGCTGGCATCCGTCACAAGTTCTAATTTCGTGAAGCCGCATCATGGCCGCTATCTCGGCTGGCCAGTGGAGACTAGTATGAAGAATGCCAGAGAGCATAGCGGATTGCGTACCGCAGGGATCGCGGGTGTAGCACGCACTCCGGAAAGCGCGAAGCGGCCGTTGCGTCGCGCTTCACTCTGGATCGCGGCGATCATCGTCACGCCGGTGGCAATCGGCGTTGTCGCGATCGGTTGCGTGAGAGCGGATGGTCATTCCGCCGTGCCTTCGGCGCATCGGATCATCGTCGGTGATGGCGTCAAAGGCCCGCAGGACATGGCCTGGATTCCTGGTGGCTCCTTCCTGATGGGCAGCGACCACCAACTCGCACAGCCCAATGAGCGTCCGGCGCACAAGGTGCGCGTGCACGGATTCTGGATGGACCGGCACCACGTGACCAATGCCGAGTTCCGCGCCTTCGTGGCGGCCACCGGCTATGTCACTACCGCGGAACAGAAGCCGGATTGGGAAACGATTAAGGTGCAAGTGCCGCTGGGTACGCCGCGCCCGCCCGACAGCGCACTGGTGCCGGGCGCCATGGTCTTCGTCGGCACCGACCGGCCGGTGCCCTTGCAGGATTACTCACGCTGGTGGCGCTTTGTCGCCGGCGCGGACTGGCGCCATCCGCAGGGCCCGGGCAGTTCCATCGACGGCAAGGATGACCATCCCGTCGTGCAGGTGTCCTATGCGGACGCACAGGCCTATGCCAAGTGGGTTGGCAAGCGATTACCGACCGAGGCCGAATGGGAGCTCGCCGCGCGCGGCGGCCTGGAGCAGGCCACGTATGCCTGGGGCGACCAGTTCGCGCCTGGCGGCAGGCAGATGGCCAACGTCTGGCAGGGGCAGCAGGCGCGGCCGTTCCCGGTGGTCAGCCCCAAGGCGGGAGGCGCGCTGGGCACGAGCCCGGCCGGCACCTTCCCCGCCAACGGCTACGGGCTGTACGACATGACCGGAAATGCCTGGCAATGGGTGACCGACTGGTACCGTGCCGACCAGTTCCGGCGTGTCGCGGGCAGTGGCCGCGAAGACACCGACCCGCAAGGGCCGGCCGACAGCTGGGATCCCTCGGAGCCCGGTGTGCCCGAGCGTGCGCCCAGACGCGTGATCCGGGGCGGCTCCTTCCTCTGCAACCAAGACTATTGCCTGAGTTACCGCCCGAGCGCGAGGCGCGGGGCGGATCCCTACACCGGCATGTCGCACCTGGGCTTCCGCCTGGTGATGGACGTGGATAGGTGGCAGGCGCAGCAGAAGCGCAAGCCGTCGGCCGATGCACCGGCCGACGGCGGCAGTAAAGCGGGCCTTGTGGGCAGAATGGATCGGAAGGGATAGCAACGTATCAGGGGTGAGAAAGAAGCATGAAAGTGAATGCCAGAAACAGCATGATGTCCTCGGGCGCAGCATCGACAGGTCCGCAGCGCTGGATGCGGCGCGCCGCCGCGCTGCTGCTCGCCTTGCAGGCGGGCCTGCTCCATGCGCAAGCCCATCAAGACAAGCCGAATATCCTCTGGATCACGGTCGAGGACATCACCACCTTCATCGGCGCCTATGGCGACAGCCAGGCCAGAACGCCGAACATCGACCAACTGGCCAGGGAAGGCGTGCTCTACACCCACGCCTACCAGGCCGCTGGCGTATGCGCACCAGCACGCGCCGCCATGATCACCGGGATGTACCCGACCTCGGTGGGCGCACACCACATGCGCACCCTCAGTGGAGAGCTCTCGAGCGCCGGCGACGGCGCCAAGTCGAAGCCCCCGGCATTCCGCCGATCTATTCGGTGGTGCTGCCGGAGCCGGTCAAGGCCTTCCCGGAATACCTGCGCAAGGCGGGCTACTACACCACCAACAACCAAAAGCAGGATTACCAGTTCGAAGCGCCGGTGACTGTCTGGGACGAGAACGGTCCGGCTGCGTCCTTCCGCAACCGCCCGAAGGGCAAGCCTTTCTTCTCCGTCTTCAATTTCTTCCTGACCCACGAGTCCATGGTGGCCTTGCGCAAGGACCCGCTGCTCGCGGATCCCGCCAACGTCGCCGTGCCGCCGATCTATCCCGATACCGCGACCGTGCGCGGCGACGTCGCCCGCATGTACACAAATATCGAGCTGATGGACCGGCAGGTCGGCGAGTTGATCCGGATGCTCAAGGATGACGGCCTCTACGACAACACGGTCATCTTCTTCTTCGCCGACAACGGCGGCAACCTGCCATGGATGAAGCGCGAGATCCTGGAGCGGGGTACGCACGTGCCGCTCATCGTGCGCTTTCCCGGCGCGATGCGCGCAGGCGGCCGCAGCGACGAGCTGGTGAGCGGGGTCGACCTCGCGCCGACCGTGCTGTCCCTGGCGGGCGTGCCGATTCCCGCTTATATGCAGGGCCAGGCCTTCCTGGGCGAGCAGCGGGCAGGTGCGCCGCGGCAGTACGTCTTTGCGGCGCGCGACCGTATGGATACCGAGTACGACCGGGTCCGCATGGTGCGCGACGCGCGCTACCGCTACCTGTACAACTACATGCCGGACAAGCCGTACTACCAGAACCTGAAATTCCGCCTGATGCTGCCGATGATGCGCGAGCTTCTGGCGCTCAATACCGAGGGCAAGCTCGAGCCTGCGGCCGCCGCGTGGTTCAAGACCAAGCCGGTGGAAGAACTCTACGACGCCGAACAGGATCCCTGGGAGCAGCACAACCTGGCGGATGACCCGAAGTACCGGGACAAGATCGAAGAGCTCCGGCATGCCTTCAAGGCGTGGACGGCCAAGGTCGGCGACATGGGCGGCATTCCCGAGCGAGAGATGCTGAGGCACATGTGGCAGGGCGGCAGCGAACCACCCGCGACCGCGATTCCTGAAGTGCGCAGGGAGGCCGATGGCGTGCAGATCGCCTGCGCCACGCCGGGGGCCTCCATCGGCTACTGGATCGAGCGGCCCGCTGGGCCATCCACGGGCGCCAGCCACGTGGTGCAGAGCTGGGACTACGAGCGCCTGGCCGGCGAGCTGTTCGGCAAGGGCTTTGCCAAGATCGGCGACATGCGCCCCGTCCCACCCAACTGGTCTGTCTATGGCGGCGAGACCATCCCGCTCAGGCCGGGAGAGATCCTGCATGTCAATGCGATGCGCATCGGATTCAAGCCGGCAGCGATCGACTATGCGGACGGCGCGATCGTATCGCCGGCAGGGAAGCAGGACGCGAGCCGCAACGACGCAAGATTCACCTCGAAGAGATAGGAGAAAAGACAATGCAAGAGGCTTGCATCACGATCCGGAACAGGTTGACAGGGCGCGCAGGCATGGCACTGTCGGGCCCCCATGCGACGGCGCCTGGGAGCGGCGCGATGCGTCCGCGCAGGATGCTACTGGCAGCCCTGGCACTCGCCGTGCCGTTGTCCCAAGTGCAGGCGGCACCCGATACCGGCCGGCACACTAACCCACACAGCCGCCCCAACATCATCCTGCTGATCGCGGACGACCTTGGTTGGGGAGATCTCGGCAGCTACGGCCATCCGGTGTTCAGCACGCCCAACCTGGACCGAATGGCGGCGGAAGGCCAGCGCTGGACCAACTTCTACGTCAGTTCGCCGGTCTGTTCGCCCAGCCGCGGCGCCATGCTGACGGGGCGGGTAGAGACCCGTTCCGGCCTGTATGGCGCCCTCAACAGCGTACAGGTCGAAGACGATCCCTATGGCTTTCCCGATCGCGAGGTGACCGTCGCCAGCCTGCTGCACGATGCCGGCTACGCCACCGCCCTGTTCGGCAAATGGCACCTGGGCGATGCCCCGCGCGCCTACCCGACGCGGCACGGCTTCGATTCCTGGTGGGGCATGCCAATGTCGAACGATGCGTACTTCGCCGGGATTCCCGGCGGCGTTAGTATCAAGGAACTACGCCAGCGCTTCGCGAAGGGCGAGTCGCCAAAGGAGCTGTTCGCCTTGTACTACCGGCAGGCGGTCGCAGCCTTCCGCAATCCGAAGAACGCGTACTGGAACTCGCCGCTGATCGCTAGCGAACGGGTGGAGACCAACGGCCGGGTGGACTACCGTGATCAGGTGGTCGAGCGTCCGGTGGACCAGCCCAGCTTCAACAAGCGGCTGACCGACCAGGTGGTTGACTTCATCGGCAGCAAGCGCGATCAACCCTACCTGGCCTGGGTGGGCTACGAGAAACCCCACCTGCCCCATATGCCGGCACCCGAGTTCGTAGGCAGCAGCAAGGGCGGCCCGGTGGGAGACGCCATCGCGGAACTCGACTACAGCGTGGGGCGGGTACTGGATGCCGTGCGGCGCAGCCTCGATGCCAGCAATACGCTGGTCGTGTTCGTCAGCGACAACGGTCCCTGGATCCTTTATGAAGAGCTCGTGGGATCAGCCGGCATGTTGCGCGACGGCAAGGGATCGACCTACGAAGGCGGCGCGCGTGTTCCGGCGCTGTTTTGGTGGCCGGGCACCATCCGTCCCGCGGTGGTGGACGGCATCGGTGCGACCTACGATTTCCTGCCCACCTTCGCGGCGCTGGCCAAGGCCAGGCTGCCCGACACGGTCGTGGACGGCAGCGACCTGAGCAAGACGCTGCACGGGCAGGCGCCGAGCTCGCGCCAGGTGCTGCCCTACTTTTACCGCGGCCGCCTGCAGGCCTGGCGCGAGGGCGAGTGGAAGGTGAACTTCTACGACGTCAGCGGACGCAATCCGGAGGGCGGCCTGCAAGCCAGGATGGCCAAGCCAACGCTGTACAACCTGGGCCGGGACCCGGAGAGAAGTTCGACAAGGCCTCGAGCGAACCCGCGACCCTGCAGCGCCTGCAGCAGCATGCCGAGGCATTCGAGCGCTCGATCGTGAAATCGGCGCCGGAGTTCGACCGGGTCACCATCGAGCGGGGCATGGCGCGACCGGGCGCGGACTGAGGCCTTGGCGGCTCGAGCCGATGAGCCTCTTCGCCGATTCATGGAAGTACCGGAGATTCAGATGTCTTATGCGATTTATCCCAGCTTGAAAGAAGAATCCGTCGTCATCACGGGCGGCGGCAGCGGCATCGGCGCGGAAATGGTGGACGCCTTCGCGCGGCAGGGGGCACACGTCCATTTCATCGATGTGTGCGAGGAGGACGCAAGGCAGCTGCAGGACACGCTGGCCGCCGAGGGGCTGCATACTGTCTTTCACCTATGCGACCTGCGGGATGTGGGTGCGACGACCGCTGTGTTCGAACGGATCACGGATGCCCGCGGTCCGATCGGCGTGCTGGTCAACAATGCGGGCAGGGACGACCGTCACCAGATCAATGCCGTCACGCCTGCCTATTGGGAGGACTGCCTGGCGGTCAATCTGCGCCATCAGTTCTTCTGCGCGCAGTTGGCTGCCGCCGACATGCGTACGGCCAGGAAAGGCGTCATCCTCAATATGGGCTCGGCCTCATGGCACGTTGCGGTGCCCGATCTCTCCATCTACATGACGGCCAAAGCCGGCATCGAGGGGCTGACACGCGGGCTGGCGCGGGACCTTGGCCGCGACGGCATCCGCGTGAACTGCATCGTCCCGGGCGCCGTGCGCACGCCGCGACAGACCCGGCTCTGGCAGACATCAGAGAGCGAAGCGCGGCTGCTGCAGAGCCAATGCCTCCCCGCGCGGATCGAGCCGCGGCATGTGGCAAGCATGGCGCTGTTCCTGGCGTCGGACGACGGGGCGCGCTGCTCCGGACGTGAGTATTTTGTCGATGCGGGGTACTTTGGCGTATGAGAAACGGCCACCCCATCTGCCTGTGGCAGCTCGGCGCCGAGCTTGGCGAGGGACCGGTTTGGCATCAACGCTCGAACTCAGTCTACTTCGTCGACATCAAGGGCAGGAAGATCCATCGTTATTCCACCGCGACGGGAGAGAAGCACTCCTGGCCGGTCGACGGCCAGCCCGGCTTTGTCGTTCCGCTTGCCGACGAGCATTTCCTTTGCGGTATGCAGGACGCGCTCTATCTCTTCGATCCGGCGGACGGTGCCTGCCGCCGACTGAAGGAGATGGAGCCCGGCCTGCCGGGCAACCGGATTAACGATGGCTTCGTCGATCCAGCCGGCCGCCTCTGGTTCGGCACGATGGATGACAGTGAAGCCTCACCGACCGGTTCGCTCTACCGAGTCGACGACGATGGCCAGCCAAGGCGCTGCGACAGCGGCTATGTCATCACCAACGGCCCCGCCATGAGCCCGGACGCACGAACGCTTTATCACGCCGACACGGTCAAGCGCCTCGTCTACTCCTTCGACGTAGGGCAGGACGGATCGTTGTCACGCAGGCGCGTATTTGCGCGGCTCTCCGGCAAGGGCTATCCGGACGGGATGGTGGTCGACGCCGATGGCCATCTCTGGATCGCCGTCTTCGGCGGGGCGAGGATCGAGCGATGGTCACCAGGCGGCTCGCTGGTCGATGTCATTCGCTTCCAGTGCGACAACATCACCAAGCTGGCTTTCGGCGGCGACGACCTCAGGACCGTCTACGTCACGACTGCCCGCAAAGGACTCTCCCTCAGGGAGCGCGAGCAGCAGCCGCTTGCCGGCGGGCTGTTCTCGTTCCGGGCGCCGGTGAGCGGCCTGCCGCAGATGGCATGCAAAGCATGGATCTGACAAGATGCGCGACAAAGGACGCAGGCGAGCTTGCCCTCGATCCGGTATTGCGGGCGCCCGGTTCGATCGACCGGGCAGGGACAGCAAGGACTTGTGGCAGATGCCCGCCTGCACCGCAACAACAAGTGGAGACAACTCTCGATGCGACTGATCTACATTGACATTGACACGCTGCGGCCCGATCACCTCGGGTGCTATGGGTACCATCGCAAGACAAGCCCTAACATCGACAAGCTCGCTGGCAAGAGCGTGCTGTTCCGCAATGTCCATGCTTCGGACACGCCTTGCCTGCCGAGCCGAACAGCGTTGCTTACCGGCCGCTTCGGCATCCACAACGGTGTCGTCAATCATGGCGGTGAAGACGCCGATCCAGTGATCGGCGGCCCCGACCGGAAATTCTGGTCGCAGCTCCATTTCGACAGTTTCCCGTTCCGCCTGCAGCAGGCTGGACTGAAGACCGTGAGTGTCAGTTCATTCGCGCACCGACACTCGGCGTTTCACTGGTATGCCGGTTTCGACGAATCCTACAACGTCGGCAAGTTCGGGCGGGAGACGGCGGATGAGGTCTTTGCCCTCGCGTCGGACTGGCTGGCGCGGCACGGGAAGGAGGACAACTGGTTCCTGCACGTGCATATGTGGGATCCGCATACGCCATACCGAGCGGCTCCGGAGTATGGAGAGCCCTTCGCCAACGATCCCTTGCCAGCATGGCTGACGGAAGCGGTACGCGCGGGCCACTGGCAGGGGTGCGGCCCTCACAGCGCACAGGAGAGCACGGGCTTCGCTCCAAACGAGGCCGCCCGCGCCTGGTATCCACGCCAGCCTCAGAGCATCCCGGACATGGCGGCGGTTCGTGCGATGTTCGATGGCTACGATACAGGGGTGCTGGTAGCCGATGAGTATGTGGGAAGGCTGCTCGCGCAACTCACGGAACTCGGTGTCGACGACGAGACTGCGGTTCTCCTGTCATCTGATCATGGCGAGACCCTTGGCGAGCTGAATATCTACGGTGATCACCAGACGGCGGATCAGTTCACCACGAACGTACCGTTGCTTCTTAAATGGCCAGGCATCGAGGCCGGGCGCGAGTATCACGCTTTCCACTACCAGGTCGATATCACGGCGACCATCCTTGAATTGCTTGGCCAGGGGTTCCAGAATCCTGGGACGGAATTTCGTTCGCGCAGAGCCTAGCGGCCGGGGTGGATGAAGGGCGTGACCACCTCGTCGTTTCGCAAGGTGCATGGACCTGCCAGCGTGGCGTTCGCTTCGGGAACTGGATGATGATCTACACCCTGCATGATGGATACCACTTGTTCGACGACGTCCTGCTGTTCGACCTGGGCACGGATCCGCAGGAGCAGCACAATCTCGCCAGCCACCGGCCCGATATCGTAGAAACGGGGATGGGCCTGCTCAAAGCCTGGGAGGCGGAAATGCTGCCCGCGGCGGCGCGCGGAAGAGATCCGCTCGTCAATGTCGTGAAGGAAGGTGGGCCCTACCACGTTCGCGGGAAGCTGCGGGCCTACCTAGATCGCCTGAGAGAAACGGGAAGGGAGGCCAAGGCCGAGGCGCTCGCTCTAAAGTACGCAAAGGATTTAGAGCGGCCTGTGGAGCCGGGCAAGCCGCCTTTTCCTGTTCGTAACCTCCGCCTTGTCTGAGTCTTGGCGAGGTCGACAAGTATTTGAATCGTCATGGCTTGATGGTTTACCTTCAGCGGGCGGGCTGGTGACGATGCACTGCACGCGCACACGCTGGCCGCATGAGCAAGACCAATTCCGCCAAGTTTCGGGCCGGCTACGCACCCTTATCGCGACAATTCCGTTCGGATACGTGTGTTCATTGACGCGCCCCGTGCATCCGAATGATTAGACAAGAACGCCTGCACAGCATTCCCACGCGGCCGCTCGCGCTACCGCAGTGCTTGGTCCCTGTGCTTTCGGAATAGAAAAAGCCCGCCGGGCGGCGGGCTACGACGACTGGGTCGTCTGCTTCCTGATTCGTGTGTCCTGATTCTTGCCTGGCGAGCAGTGAGACCAGGACGCGAATCCATAGCGAGCGATCAACGGCCGATCTGCTTGCTCACGGCGTTCTCCTGCTGGTTAAGGGCGCGCTGGTCGGCACGGGTAATGTGGCCGCCGTCGTGGCTTGCCATGGTGCGTTCTTCGGCGCGGATCTGGTGATCTTCGCTGTGCAGCTTGGCTGCCTGGCCGCGGGACATTTCACCTTCCTTGACCTCTTGGTGGATACGAGCGTTCTGGTTGGCCAGACGCCCGTTGACCTGCTCGCGACGCGGGTGATTCTTCTGCCACTGGGTATCGTTTGCCATTGCGCCACCAGCCATGCCTGCCGCCAGAACGGCGATTGCCACACTTCCAATCAGTTTGCGAGTAAACACCGTGAGCTCCCTTGGTTGTTGATGCCCGGCAGGATTGGCCGCGCATTCCAGTAACGCCGCGGAATCGGGCGGCGATGACAAGGAGGCGGGGAGTGCTTTGTAACGATTTGTTGATGCTGAAGCTGAGTTTGATGCGTTGATATCGATGCGTCGCGATCGAGGGTGAGGGTAGTTTTCTGTAATTTCCGGCCGCTCAGGTTCAGAGATGTATGCCGCTAGCAGGGCGAGCACGCCGCCGAGCGCGTCCACATCGTACGAGGTGAGCTGCAGCCAGCCGCAGGCGATGGGATGATTGTGGAGCGCAGAGCGGAGACTCTGATGGCCGATGGGGACGCGGTGGTAGTCTGCCGCCTGCGTCACGCGAATTCAAGTTCCAGCCCCTATACACCCGCCTTAATCAGAGAGCCTAGCAGGAAACGAGTAGCGAACCCTAGCGCTTCCAGCCGATCCGGTGCCGTTCCTGCGTGGCCTCATGCCGCGCATCGTCTTCGGTGTGCAGGTAGGCGCTGGTGGTCGAGATGGAAGCGTGCCCGAAATTGTCCCGCACGAAACGCAGGTCCACCTGCTGGTCCGTCATATGCGACCCCGCAGTATGCCGCAGCCAGTGCGCCGAGGCGCTGGCCAGCACCGCGGCCCGGCTTTCCCAATCCGGTCCGCGCGCGCGCAGGCGCTCGGCCGCCAGCGCGAAGATCTCCTTGAGCACCAGGTGAAGCGCGCCGCGCGACAAGGGTTTTTCCTTGCCAATGACCGGTAGCACGATGGGGCGATCCTCGCCTGGCAATGGCATCGGCGGCAGGCCGTAGGCGGCGCGATAGCGCGCCAGCTCCACCATCATTTCGTCCGTGGCCGGCACCAGCCGCGTCTTGTTGCCTTTGCCCGTCACCTCCAGCCACCAGCGCTCCAGGCCCTGGCTGTCACGCCGGCAAAAAAACGCCCCCATGCGCGTGCTGGCCACCTCCGCCGCCCGCAAGCCCCCCAGGTACAGCACGGTCAGCAGCCAGCGGCAGCGCGCCGCGTGCAGGCGGTCGCGCTCGGTCGCACGTTCGAGCGTGCCCGGCATGGCGTCGATGGCGTCCTTGACCGCCTGCCACATGTCGTGACTCAGGTAGCGCGTGATGCGCGGCTTGGGCGCGCCGCGCCGGCTGCGCGCCAGCGAGAGCGGATTGCCGGCCAGGTAGCCGGCGTCGACCAGCCAGGCGAACAGGCCATTGAGGATCACCAGGGTGTGGCGCGCGCTGACCGGGGAAAGCGGCCCGGCGAACGGCCGCCACGCGGGCGCGTCGCGCGCCAGCTTCTTGCGCGACGCCATCACCCAGCGCCAGGCCGGCTGCGGATCGGCCAGGAAGCGCTCGTATCGCAGCAGATCCTCATGGGTGAGCGACGACAGCGGCTTGCCGTGCTGCATCACGGCCCACAGCAGCAGCCGCTCCACCTCGCGCCGATAGGTCTGCAGGGTGGCGGGGGTGTCGGCGTAGCGGGCGAGCCAGGCCGTCACTGCCGCCAGATCGTCGGCGGCCGCGATCTGCGGGGTGCCGCCGCGCGCCCGGTTGCTGCCGGCGGCGCCGGAGAGTTCGGCGGGCAGGCGCAGGCGCTCGAGCGGGGTGGCGGGCAGGGCGTGCAGGGCGGGCAGGGGGAGGGCTTCCATCGGGGCAGCGGGCGGCATGGCGTGAGTGTAGCCATCATTATAGACAGAATAGACAGAATGACACTTATGTCTAAAGATTCAGAAGTTTACTCAAATAATTAGCGTATTACGTAGTAATATCTCGTAGAATTCCACGAACGTCCCACCTAGAACATGACCGCCAGCCCGCTCGATCACCCGCCGCCCACGCCTGGCGACGCCGCCCCAGAGGCCCGGCTCGCCGCCGACGTGGCCGCGCTGCGTGCGCAGTTCCCCGAGACCCGCGCGCTCTACCGCGAGGTCTGCGCCCTGCTGTTCTTCCGCTATGGCATCACCCCCACCGCCAACAAGCTCTACGGCCTGGTGCGCAAGGGCAGCATGGGCACGCCGACCGAGGTGCTGGCGCAGTTCTGGCAGGACCTACGCGGCAAGATGCGCGTGACCATCGACCAGCCCGGGCTGCCGGACGCACTCAAGGCGATCGCCGCCAATGCCGTGCAGTCGATCTGGCAGGCCGCCAACGAGGCGGCCACCGGCGAGCTGGCCGCCTTGCGGGCCGAAGCGCGGTGGCAGGCGAGCGAGGCGGAAGCGCAACGCGACCAGGCGCGCGCCGCGGTGGTGGTGGCCGAGCAGGAGACGAAGGCAGTGCAAGCCGAATTCGACGCTGCCCAGCAAGCGCGCGCGGCGCTACAGGGGAGCTGGACGCCGAGCGCCAGGCCCACGCGGCCGCACAGGCGCGTCACGACGAGAGCAAGCGTCAGGCCGAGGCGCTCGAGCGGCAGTTGCAGGAGTTGCGTACCCAATTCTCGGCGGAGCTGGAGCGCACCCGCGAGCAGGTGGCCGTCGCGCAGGAGCGGGCCAGCGCCACCGAGCGCCGCGCGCTGCGCGAGATCGACCAGGAGCGCACGTTGCGCCAGAAGGGCGAGCAGTCCGTAGCGGATTTGCGCGCCGAACTCGCGGCGGTGCAGGCGAGGGCGCAGGACGCCGCCGTGGCCGGCGCCGAGGCACGGGCGCGCCTGCAGGCCGAGCGCGACACGCTCAGCCGGCAACTGGCGGCGGCGCAGCAAGAACTGGCGGAGGGGCGGGTGGCGCACGAGCACCTACGGGCCGAACTCGAGGTGGCGCTGCGACGGGCCGAGCGTGCGCAGGCGGAAGCCACCGCGTCGCGCCGCCTGGCGACCACGAGGCGGCGGGCGCCGGCGACGCGCACCAAGTTCAAGCCCGGGCTGGCATGAGGGGGCGCCCGAGGGCGGGGATTTGTCCACCGCGCGCGGGGACAAGCCTGTGGACAAGCCGCGCGAGGACCGAATGCCCGGCGGGCTCCTCGGGTCTGATTAATTTTTGAGCGGCGGGGTGACCACGCGATTCACAATCCGCAAGCGAGCGTGTTGCTTTACACCAGCGATCCGCCGGAACACTGTTGAGGCCCAACGGTCTTTGAGACGACAACGCAGGATCCTGCTCCGCAGCTTCCTCAAATCTGTGCACCTAGAATGAAGTCGATCGAAATCGAGCGCGCGCAAGCGATTACCTGGATCCGCATTCAGATGGCCCAGCGTGGGCTGAGCCTGGCCGACTTGCAGGCCGCCGGCTGCTTTGCCGAGCCGCCGGCGACCCCAACGCCAGGAGCGGTGCGCTACCGCAACGCGCACGGGCAGGGCTGGGACGGCCGCGGCGCCATGCCGGACTGGCTGCAGCGGGCGATCCATGCCGGTGGGATTGGGGGGACATTTCCTTGTGCCCAACGCGGGAGGCACGGGGTGCGCCGTGAAGGGGAGTTCCGATTTGGAATCACACGGTTAGCGAGGGGTGCGGCGGATTCTTTGCGAATTCCGGCCCTCCCTCGACTTCGATGCCAAGCGACTGAAAACGCCGTGCCCAGTGGTGGGCGGTGGGCGGTGCTGCACGCCTCCATCACGACCATCCTGGGCTTCAGGATGCGCACGGATTCGAACAGTGAACCACGCGACACCTTCGCCCGGTGTACAGTTCGCCCACGGCGATCGGCTCCGTGAAGCTGGAACACTTGTTTCGCGAGATCAATGCCGAGCATGTCGATTTCCATGATGAACCTCCAGACGTCCGATTTGAGTTCCTCAGTGTCCCCCGAAGGGAGGCGTCGGCTCCCATTCCAGTAAAATCTGGCGGTTCAGTCTGAAAATCGTTTGGAATCAGTTGCTTGTAAGATCAGCGGGTACGCGCGCGAGGTAACGTGGAAAGCCTTGCCGCAAGCGCCATTCCGCGTTCTGGTGTCAGAATTTGCTAGTGTCAGAATTCGCACCAAAAGTACGATGCCCCCGCCTTTGGGTGGCTGACTCACTATCAATCAGTCTGAGCGGGCGAGCCCGAGACTTGCGGCGTACAGGGTACTTGTGGTATACATCTCGCAGGCTCCGGCGCCTGCCAGCTCGCGTCGCGCAAGCGACATGGTAAACCCCGGCAACCATTTGGTTGGCGTCGCTGACATGTTGAATCCCCTTTTTCGGGACTCGGCAGGCAATGCGAGCAGCTTAAAGCCTCTTAAGGTGACGAGTCTCGATTGAGGGCACTTCATGTCTTCCGAGCGCGCATTCCCGCACGACTTCAATGTCGGCGCATTCTTCACGGCCATGCCGGCCACTCTTAAGCGTAATGCCAAGAATGGCAAGTCGCACCTCAAGATTCTTAGGGCACAAGGCAAAGGCCTGCAGAGCTTTCTTGAGACCGCCTACTCCCTGCAACTGTCCCATGCTCAAGCGATGGATGCCGTCGCTCGCAGTCTCGGCTTTGCTGACTTCAACGAGGCGCGCGAGGTCTTGGTCCGAGCCCCCGCGAACAGCGCTAAGGACAAGTGGTCAAAATCGGCCGCTCTGGGTAACCGTTGGGCCAACCTTGCTGATGTGTGTCGTGACGGGGGATTTGTCATTGGCGCGCAAGGCATCGTGGAACACCTAACGTCGTCGCCAGGTCCGGTCATCACTGGCCTGAACCTCATGCCGCGTCCGGAGCCGGAGGGCTGGTACACGGGCGCCGCTTCGAGATTTTCGAAAAAGTCTTCAACGGCAACAGACACTTCGTCGTCTGGGCAGAGTACTCGAACAACTGGCAGGACAGCCTGGTGAACATGCTTATTGACCGGGCACGGAGGTTAGCCAACAAGGGGTTGCAGTCCTATCTGCTGGTCGACAAGACCAATATTAGCGACCGTTTTCTGTGCCAACTCTTATCATGTCGGCATGAATTCACGCCCATCATCCACGGCTGCGAAGCCGCCTGCACCGGACAGGAGGGCGTGCCTGACGGGCTGTGGAGCAACTGCGCCTACGACCTTTTCCTGTCGGAGACGGAGTCGACATCCGTCATGCTCGACACCCGTCGGCCCGTAGCCCAGGCGCTGGGCATCAACGAGGAGCAGGCTTTGAACCTGCTGGCCAACATCCCCGATGGCAAGTTCCTGCGAATCCCGCCTATAGGGACGCGGACCGGGCAATGACTGAGCGTAAGCGCGAGATTTGATGGCGAGGCACTCAAGGTAAATGATGGAGGCAGGGCGAGCCGCACGAGCGGCTCGGCGACATGCCAGTGTTTTCGGTGCGGAGTTCCTCGGCGAGCTGCAGTTGTGCCTGGGCATGGCGTCGGTTTGCACGAGGTAATGCGATTCGACGAGCATCACAAGATCGTGGAGATAACCGAGGATCGCCGCGGCGTCCGCGTCGGTCAGAAGCTTCAACCGCCAAAGCCGGGGCCGGAATGCTGAATGTTTTAGCCAATCAAAGGCGAGCCACGAAGATGTGGCGGATCTTTTTCGAATCCCGGGCGACCCTCTTGATCGTCCTGGAACTTTGCAAGACCGTAGTGGTGGGGCAGCATCATGTTGTACTGATCTTGCTATGCGACCTGTCGATGAGCAAGCAACCGTCCGAGATGCCAAGCCTAGCGGGGCCAATAGCTGTTGCACACCACTTCGAGCCTTTACGCGTCTTTTGCTTGCCGCGAATCCATTACAATTCCCCGCTTTCGTCGATGTACAGGCGACCGCAATTTGTGATGTTTTGTGCATTTTTGTAAACTTTAAAAACAATAATCCTATGAGTGCAGCTGCACAAGTCGTTGATTTCAAGGGTGCGGCAAAGCGGCATTTGGCTGATGCGACCCTACTGCAGTCGGAAGGTCGTCTTGCAAACGCGGGCCAGTTGTTCGGCTTCACCGTTGAGTGCGGCCTGAAGGCGCTTTTGGTATCGCATGGGCTGCCTACAGACGCCACCGGCGATATCCAAAAAAGCCTTCCACCGGCTATCGCGCGCACGTACCGTCGCTAAGTCAGACGATCGCGACTATGGCGACGTTTCCGGACGGCAGGGCCGCTACAAGATATGTAGCGATGTTGCCGGACTTGGGAGTGCTTCACGACTGGAGCATCGATCACCGCTACTGGAAAGAACCCGTAATTCCCCTCGCGTCGGTCCCGAACTGGCAGGCCGCCGCACAACAGGTCAGAGCTATGCTGGATGCGGCTACGCTCGATGGAGTAATGGTGTGATCACGATCCGTTTTAATGATGCGCTTCGGATTGCCGCTGAGGCCGCCAGCGCTTTCGCCGAAAAATATGACATGCCCGTACGTCTCATTCGGGATATCTATGGCAGGATTCGCTTCGCATTAGACAGGGAGCGTGAAGCTTGCAGCGAGGAAGCAGCTAATTTCCTGAAAGCATACGCAGCAAAACTTGGTCCCTACTCAACTAATGGCACTCCGCTGTTTCGAGACGATTTTGCGGATGCCGATTCGCTCTTTAATCATCCCGACTGGCACGAGACCTTGGTGCCGGGCAATGTCGATGATGATGATGATGATGGTGTTGTTGGCCCAGAGCTTGTTGTGGCACTTCTTGACCGACAGATTGTCGGCCAAGTTGGCTGCGCACAGATGTATCCAGCGGCGCAGCTACGCATCCGCCGCGTATCGTTTTCTATGGTTTAAAAGGCGGCGTTGGAAGGTCGACGGCCTTGGCGATGCTCGCTCATCGCCTAGCTACTTTGGGAAAGCGTGTTCTTCTCCTCGATTTCGATCTTGAGTCGCCTGGCTTATCGGGGCTTCTCTTGCCGCCTGAACGAGTGGCTGGATATGGCTTGGTCGATTGGTTTGTCGAGGACGCTGTTGGCGATTCAGATAGTATTATTGACGACATCGTTGCCGACAGTCCTCTAGCTGAGCACACTCCTGGGCAGATCCGGGTTGTGGCTGCAATGGGTCAGGGCGAGACTGCCTACCTTTCCAAGCTTGCGCGAGTTTATGCCGATATACCGTCGGCGCAGGGCGGGGCGGAGCAGTTTGCCCATCGCATGGCCAGGATTGTTGAGAAGCTTGAAACCCGGGAGAAGCCCGATGTTGTTCTTATTGATAGTCGGGCGGGTTTGCATGATCTAGCGGCTATATCTATTGCAGGGCTTTCTACTGTGGCCCTACTTTTTGCAACAGATACTGCCCAGAATTGGCAGGGCTATCAGCAACTGTTTGGCCATTGGCAACGTAGGCCACAGGTTTTGCGACAGGTGAGGCAACGCTTAGCGTTGGTCCAGGCTCTGTTTCCCGAAACTGAACAGGCAGCTCGAGCAGAGAGATTCTTGCAGAATGCGTACGACCTTTTTGCAAACAACCTATACGACCGCATCGAGCCGGGTCAAGAGACGCCGATCGATGCGTTCACATTTAGTACTGATGATGAGGATGCGCCGCACTTTCCTTGGCAGGTAAGGTGGAGCGCTCGCCTGCAGGAGTTTAATCCGTTGTTGCCTGTCGAGAGAGGTGGTGTTGGCGATGCCGATATACAAGCGGCGTTTGGCCCATTCTTTGACGGAGTAATCGCGATGGCGTTGGAAGAATAATGGTGAGTATCACAACTCAAGCCGCCGGGTTGCGGTCGGCACTTCGGGAATCGCTACCCTCTGTGGACCAAGCCGGCGCTGATCCCGACCGGGATCCGTTTTTTACGTACCTGCCGCCGAGTCACGCCCGTGCTCTGGATCCCGATGCTTGCATCGTTGAGGGTATCCGAGGGGCGGGGAAGAGCTTCTGGTGGGCGCACCTATCGTCCACCCCGCACCAGCACTTTATTAGTGGTGCATTTCCAGAAGCTCGTCTAAAAATCGGCGTTAAGGCACTGCAGGCTTTCGGTGCGCAGCAAAAGTCGGACGATGCGCCCAGCAAAGACGTTCTCGCGAAGCTCATCCAAAAATATCCTGCCAGGGCGATCTGGCGTGCAGTCTGTGCCCATAAGGCGGGTTTTGATACGCCATTTCCCAAGACGAATCGATGGGATGCACGGGTTGAATGGGTGCAGGACAACCCAGAAGACTTTGATGAGCTTCTTCAGAAAGTAGATCAAGAGCAAGAGAGGAAAGGGCAGACCGTCGTAATCCTGTTTGATGCCCTTGATAGGCTTGCCGAGGATTGGGCGAGTATTCGGCCACTTGCAAAGGGTCTATTTCAAGTGACTCAGGATCTGCGGGCCACGAAGCGCATCCGGTTTAAGCTATTCGTTCGTCCTGATATGCTGCAGGATCCGGCAATTACAGCGTTTCCTGATGCATCTAAATTGCTTGCACGTCGCGCAAAGCTTGATTGGAGAAGGGCGGATCTCTATGCCTTGTTTTTTCAATGCTTAGCAAATGCAATTAACAATGGTGTAATCTTTCGTGATATAACCGGACCGAACTTGCGCGTGAATTGGCAGCGAAAGGATGGTGGTTGGCTACTGCCATCCGTCCTCCGGGCCGACGAGCGATTGCAGGAGCAAGCTTTCATTCTGTTGGCCGGGAAGGCAATGGCATCTGGCCCCAGCGGCTATAAGAGAGGAAAGCCGGAGTACGTGGCTTGTGAATCATTTGCAGGATGGCTTGGACCAAGTAAGTCCTCGGAGCTTTTTTGCGGCTGTTCGGCAGGCCGCCGATCAGACTCCTTCAGATTATCCGCTTGCCTTAGGTTTTCGGGCCATTCAGGAGGGCGTCCAAGCTGCATCAAGAATTCGGGTTGATGAGATTACTAGCGAAGATTATCCGTGGGTGGATCTCGTTATGAGGCCGTTGCGCGGAAGGCTGACAGTCCCTTGTGCCGCTAAGGATATCGGGGACATTTGGAGGGCAGAGGGCACGCTCTCCGACTTGGATGGGAACTTACAACGTACCGGCCGTGCTGTGAAGCTGTCACCTCAAAATATCGAAGATGGTCTCGAGGGAGTTTTAAAAAATCTGGTTGAGCTCGGAATCGTCAATCGATTAAAAGATGGCCGTGTTCAGATGCCGGATGTTTATCGTATTGCATTCGGACTTGGTCGACATGGCGGAGTGAAACCATTAAAATAAGTGTGAAGACCTCATTACGAATTTCACATTTTATGGTGGTCTGTTGCGGATAATAACCAATATAGAGACATCCTGGTAACCGGCGAGGAGAAAGGGCCGGCGTCAGCGGAACCCATCCGTAATGGACTTGACGGGGCGAAATCACGGATTTTTGTGCCTTCGTTGCGGAGCAAAAGACCGATCGTGTGGACCCGGAACGCCGCCCCACGAATCACGTGCAATTTGACGATCTTACATTGCGGCTTGGCTTGATCCACTCGGTCAAGGGCAAGAGCGTGGACGGAATTCTCGTCGTAGAGAGTGAGGTGCGGAAAGGAAACCGGGCGAACGAACAGTGCATCGACTTAAGCACGGTTCTTCCGCGTGCCTTCGGTGTTTCTGACGAGCCTTTCGCTGGGTCGGGCTTACCGCGGCTACAAACGTCTTTGTGGGCGTGACTAGGCCCAGCGAATTGCTAGGGCTGGCGCTGCGCAAATCTGAAGCAGCGATGCTCATTGAGCCTGCTCGGGATCAAGGTTGGAAGATCATTGACCTAGTCGATCAAGCGGGACAATTGGCTGAGCCAAAGGCGATCGCCGGAGCTTGAGCGTCCAGGGGCGACCATCAGACAGACTCTTCCTTCGCGAATTACATTTGCAAGGGAAGCCTGAGTGATCAGCGTGCTGTTGCGCTTCGCGTCCATAGACCACTAAAAGGTAGTAGGAGAAGAAGTGCTACAAATTGCCACTGGGAAGCTCTTCACTGCCGCAGTTGGGGCGAGAGAGTATTCGATCTTGCCAGCCAATGAGGCTCCTGGTCACGGGCGGCACAACAACAACAACAACGGGAGGGTCACAATGCAACGAGTTTTGGCTGCCGCTGCGGTAGCGCTTGGATCAATCCTCACGTGCAACAGCGCGCTGGCGGACGCTCTCTGGAAGAATTACAAGGACTGGTCGAGAGGCGGGGCGCCTGAAGTGCCGCAGATACTGGACAACTACATTGCTGGCGCCAGTTCAGCGTTTTTGTCGGCAAATGCCGCACTGGCACATAGCGGACAGCCACAGCTTTACTGTCAACCAAGGGACCTCCCACTGAATGTCGGCAACATAAAGGCGATGCTGGATAGTGCTGTCACGAAAAATCCATCGCAATTCAGCGACGACATGCCGCTCTCCATGACTGTGCTGTTTCTCTTGAAGGATACGTTCCCCTGCCAGCCAGGACGCCAATGAAGCTCCTGGCCACGGCCGGGCGGAAATGCGCCGACCAGGGGTAGCTTTGATTTCGGTGCAATATGCGACGGTTCGCAAGCCCAGCAGCGACGCGGGGGCTCATGCCTAAGTTATTGATTTTTTGAGGTTTGCTGTTCGCTTCTGCTTGGCGTATCTTGTTTGGCCCTAGGCACGGGAGGCGCACGAGATGCAAGGCTGGCAGAGCACCTTTTTGGGCGCGCGCGAGGTGCCGCGTGAACTCAGCAGTTTCGAATTGCAGACGTTCTTCACATACAGCCACGCCGAGCACGAATTGATCGGGCGACGGCGCGGCCCAACGATGAAGCTGGGCCTGGCGCTGCACATTGGCTTTTTGCGCATGAGCGGCTGCCTATTGGATGCGTTCAGTATCCTGCCACCAGTCCTGCTTCGCCACCTCGGCACGGAACTCGGCATCAATACGCCGGATCTAGCGTCCTTGCGGGCGCTCTACGCGCGTGGGCGAACGCTCTCCGACCATCAACTGCTGGCCTGCCAGACGCTCGGGTTTCGTTGGATAACGGTACATCAACGTCGAGCCCTTGTGCGGGCGCTGCGTGATGAAGTGCTGCATTGCGCCGATCGGGACCGACTGCTGTCATATGCGCACCAGTGGCTGTACGCGTGCTTAATCGCGGCGAGGCGGTCAACACGCTAAAGCGGGCGATCTATACAGGCCGAGTCGCCCCCACGCAGGCTAGGCGCGCCGACGAGATGCAGGCCGTCGCCGACGCGCTAAGCTTGCTGGCTAACATCGTGATGGCGTGGAATACTGGTCAGATGCAGACAGTGCTCGATCGGCAAGTGAAACGACGGCAGCCCGTGGCACCCGAGTCGTTCGGGCGAATCGCCCCAACACGGCTAGAGGGCATCAATCTCCGGGGCGTCTTCCGCTTCCCAGTTGAGCGCTACGTCGGACAACTACTGCCGTCACAAACTGCACCCAAAACAAGCGCTGCGGGCTGAAATCGAACTCGCAATGACGCCGTTTGCGGTTGATCGATGGCCAAACAGAAATCCTCTATTAATCAATAGCTTACGAGGACACGTCCGCGCTGATGCTGGGCTTGCGAACCGTCGCAAATTGCACCGAAATCAAAGCTACCCCTGCAGGGGGAACTGGAGGCCGAGCGCCAGGCCCACGCCGCCGCGCAAGCGCGTCACGACGAGAGCAAGCGCCAGGTCGAGGCGCTGGAGCGGCAACTGGGCGAGATGCATACGCAGTTCTCGGCGGACCTGGAGCACACCCGCGAGCAGGTGGCCGTCGCGCAGGAGCGAGCCAGCGCCACCGAGCGCCGCGCGCTGCGCGAGATCGACCAGGAGCGCACGCTGCGCCAGAAGGGCGAGCAGGCGGTCGCGGACCTGCGCACCGAACTGGCGGCCGTGCAGGCGAAGGCGCAAGACGCCGCTGTGGCCGGTGCCGAGGAGCGGGCGCGGTTGCAGGCCGAGCGCGATACGCTCAGTCGGCAACTGGCGGCGGCCGAGCAGGCGCTCGGGCGAGGGCAGGTGGTACAAGACGGGCTGCGGGCCGAACTGGCAGCGGCGCTGCGGCGGGCCGAGCGCGCGCAAGCGGAAGCCAAGGCGACACGCCACCTGGCGACCGCCAAGCGCCGGGCGCCGACGACACGCACCAAGTTCAAGCCGGGGCCGGCCTGAAGGGCGTGGGCGGCAGTAGGATTTGTCCACCGCGCCACGGGATAAGCCTGTGGACAAACCGCGCGAGGACAGATGCCCGGCGGGCTCCTCGAGTCTGATTAATTTTGAAGCGGCGGGGTGACCACGTGATTCCCAATCCCCAAGGGAGCAGGTTGCGTTACACCAGCGATCCGCCGGAACAATGTGGAGGCCTAACGGTCTTTGAGACGACAACGCAGGATCCTGCTCCGCAGCTTCCTCAAATCTGTGCACCTGGAATGAAGTCGATCGAAATCGAGCGCGCCGAAGCGATTACCTGGATCCGCATCCAGATGGCCCAGCACGGCCTGACCGTGGCCGACCTGCAGGCCGCTGGCTGCTTTGCCGAGTCGCCTCCGCCCCCAACGCCTGGCGCGGTGCGCTACCGCAACGCGCACGGGCAGGGCTGGGACGGCCGCGGCGCCATGCCCGATTGGCTGCAGCGGGCGGTCAATGCCGGGCAGACCGTGGAACATTTCGGGGTGCCCATTCCGGGCGTCACGGGCGAATCATGAAGTGGGGCGGAACCGTTAGCCGGAGGCGTGGCGGGTTTTTGACGAATCCAGGGCGACATTCACGCACTTCATCATCCTTGGACAGCGTCGTATCCGTTCACGGACGGCGGAGGCTGGGAAAGCTTCTGACGAGCTCATACGGCGCGGCTAGCGGAAGTCAGTGAAAGTGACCTGCCGATTGCCGGCCGGTATGATTAAGACTTTGCTACGCCCGGGCGTTTAACGCGCGACCTGGATCAGGACCTCAAGAAAACCCTCTGTGCTGCAGCCGATAAGCTGGGGTTTTCGACGGGCGGTACTGCGTTAGACATTGCAGAACGCTGGCGCTCGCAAGTTAAGTCTTCAATAACATGTGTATGAGGGGCGAGATGCGTTGGGTCACGGCGACAAACCTGCAACAGTGGGCGGACACGCTCCAAGCTCGAACGAGTTTCCCGGCGCTGGTCGCCGACCTAATCAGGGCAACCGCAGCGAACATCACAGACATTCGCTTTCCAAGCGGTGATAAGGGGCAGGTTCGAGGGTTCGACGGTGTTCTGGAAGCGACGGGGATTTCACCATACGTACCCGATGGGAGGTCAATCTGGGAGTTCGGCGTCACCGAAGGCGCAGCCGGAAAGGCCAGTAGTGACTACGAGAAGCGAACAAAGCAGGTTGACGAGGCTGCGCGCAGTGAAACGACCTTCGTTTTCGTTTCTCCACGGACATGGGACAACCCCAAGGAGAAGTTGCCAGACTGGGTACAGGCGAAGTGCGAGCAGGGGGACTGGAAGGACGTTAAGTACGTCGATGGGGCGATGTTGGAGGACTGGCTGGGCGCATGTCCCGCAGTTGCAGCCCGCTGGGCGAGATATGAGCTGAGGCTGATGCCTTCAGCTGGGGCGCGGAGCATTGATGAATTCTGGGAAGAGTTCTCAAACAGATTTTCTCCTGCTCTTGTCGAGGAAGTTCTGCTTGCCGGTCGAGAGCCGCAAGCCGAAGAGCTTTTGCGCGGACTAAATGAAGGCACCGGTAGGCTTGCTTTTGCGGCCGATTCTCCAGATGAGGTTCTGGCTTTTGCTGTTGCCGCGATTCGTCGGGCAGAACCGTCGGTACGTTTTTTCTCGAAGCGCGGACCTTAATCGTGGACACCGAGGAAGCCGCACGTGCGCTTGCCGGCAAGGCCGGGCTTGCCTTTCTGCCCCGCGGGCAGGCACGGGGGCTCGCGGGCTTGCTTTCCCAGTATGGTCCCACCATCGTCAGTGCAGGCGCGGACGAAAAGCGGTCGAATCATGTCCTGCTCAAGCGACCGCACGAGCTCAGCTCTCGGCAAGGCGTTCGTCGCCATGGGATTCACTGAGCAGCAGGGATACGACATTGCGAGACACTGCGGGCGGAGTCTGGCCGTACTGGCACGCCAAAGACCAAGCGGTACCGCCGAAAGGCCAGAATGGATAGACAGTGCGGAGTCGCTGTTGCCTGCGTTGTTGGCGGGCGCCTGGGTCTCTTCGGGCAACACGGACCAGGCGATACTCTGCACGCTTGCCAGGTGCGCCGAATATGAGGTGGTCGAGGCTCCACTACGGAAGCTCGCGAAGCTAAAAGATCCGCCGGTGGATCACGTGGGTGACGTTTGGACCATGCGCTCATCGGTAGATGCGTTCGTACACCTCGGTCATCTCATCGGGCCAGAACACCTGCGTCAGTTCTCATCTGCGGTGAAGGAGGTTTTCTCTCATATCCCGCCGGCACCGAGGGCTGACGAGGTTTACCGGCCGCCGTCAGAGAGGCTGGACACCCACAGCGCATGGCTTCGTGAAGGGATGATGACCATGCTTCTACACATGGCGGTTCTGCATGAGCAGGCTGATTTCACGGCGCAGGGCACGACGCCTCAAGAATTCGTGAATAGCCTCGTTCGAGGTCTGCCGGGTCTGTCAAGCGACCATCGACTTCTTGCGAGTCTGCAAGAAAACCTCGCCCTGCTCGCGGAGGCCGCCCCCATCCCTTTTCTTGAAGCCCTCGAGCGTCTACTTGAGGGCGACGCCGCGGCAATCAAACCAATCTTCGAAGAACATAAGGGCTTTCTCACTCCCCGGACTTACCACGTCGGACTGCTGTGGGCACTGGAGACACTGGCTTGGGACCCGGCACTTCTGCTTCGCTCTAGCATGTGCCTGGCGCATCTGGCAACAATTGACCCGGGAGGCTCGCTTTCCAATCGGCCTATTAACAGTTTGCGTGCCATCTTTCTGTCATGGTCGCCCAATACCAGTGCCCGAGCCAAACAGAGAACGGCGGTTCTCTCCCATGTCGTAAAGGCTGTGCCTGCCATTGCTTGGCCGTTGCTCACAAAGCTGTTGCCTCAGTCGCACGACACGTCAAGCCCGACGGCAACGCCGAAATTTCGTGAGTTCGGTGACACTGAAGAGGAGGAGGTTCTGACTTATGGAGTGGTCTGGGAGAGCCAGGCCGCAGTCGTTCACCTCGCTCTGGAGCACGCGCGACAAGAACCGGACCGATGGGAAACGCTCATTGGTGCAATGAGCGAGTTCCCGCCGGAACCGCTCGACAGCATGCTTGGTGCGCTGGACGCCGTGCTCGCTGAAGTTACGGGGGAAATCCGGTTCCAGATATGGGACGTATTGCGAAAGGAGGCGAATCGGCACCGCTTCTTTGCCAATACTGACTGGGCACTTCAACCTGACGTTCTGTCCCGAGTTGATGCACTTGTGGAGAAGTTTAAGCCGGACGACACATTGCTTCAGAGCGCATGGCTCTTTGATGATTGGATGCCAGCGGTTTCCGGTGTGACTGACGCAGCGGAAGACCCGATGACGCCAGTTGACGCGGCACGCTCCGATGCAGTTCAGGCGATTGTCGCAAGCAGCGGCGTGCAAGGACTGGCTGACTTGGCAAAGCGCGCAAAGCTGCCTCAGATCGTAGCGGCGGCAGCGCGCTCGCTGCAGTTACCGAGGGAACAGCTGCTGGCGCTGTTGCGGTTGGCGGTGGAAAGCGGTAGTGGTCTCGATGTTGTGAGCGCGACAGTTATAGCCGAAGGATTGACGCGGTTCGGCGATAGCTTTGCAACGGATGTCAAAGATACGGTCGCCGCACTCGGGGTAGAGCCATCCCGCACAGCGCGCCTCTTGACTGCGCTGGACGAGAACATGCGAAGCTGGGATATCGTCAGTTCGTTTGGGCGAGAAGTCAACGAAGCATACTGGGCCCAGAAACACACGTACTCGATAGCGGGTGATACCCAGGAACTCCTGTTTGCGATCGAAAGCTACGCGTCGCGTGGTCGCCCGATGGCTGCTATTGAGACTGCCGTTCGTCGCCTGAAAGAGGTCGCATCGGATACGCTCTTGCGCCTGCTCGATTCCGCGGTACCAGAAATCAACGCATCTCAAGGGCGCGGGGGCACCATGACCGCCTACTACCTTGAGCAGGTCTTTGGGGAACTGGTGAAAAGAAATGATGTCGCCCCCGAGGCGCTTGCCAAACGGGAGTTCGCCTACCTACCGTGCTTCAGTCGACGAAAAAATTCCCTCACATTGCATCGACTGATGGTGGAGCGGCCGGGCTTGTTCATGGAGGCGATCTGCGCAGTATTCAAGCCGGCAAACGCGGAAGCAAGGGAGGTCTCCGAAGGCGAGCGGCGTGTGGCGATAGCTGCATACGAGCTGCTCGAAGGACTTCGATTACTCCCAGGTCAAGCCGGCGACGTTGTTGATGGAAAGGCTCTCCTGCACTGGTGCTCCGAGGTGCGGAAGTTAGCTGGGGGCATGGACCGGGTGGACGTCACAGACGGGCGGATTGGACACTTGTTGGCACATGCGCCGGCAAGTTCCATCGACGGTGCGTGGCCACATGAGGCCGTGCGTTCTGCCATCGAGAGCATCGCATCAGGTAAATTGGAGAACGGGCTTGTCATTGAGCGCTTTAACATGAGAGGGGTATGCAGCAAGGCGATCGGTGAGGGCGGAGACCAGGAACGGGCATTGGCGAAGCAGGCTCGAGGTTGGGCTGACGCAATGCCGGACTTCCCCGCACGTCGGCCATGCTGATGCGCATTGCGGATGGCTGGATGCGTGACGCGGAGTTTGCCGACCTTAGCGCCGCGAAGCAGTCTCTGCGAGACTAGCTCTCGACAAGAGCTGATGCCAGGGCCTTTTAAGCGGATTCAGCCAACAAAGGCCATAGAGGCTTGGGTGCCTGCAGAGTTCAAAGTGCCAAAAGGTATCGAGCGTATCACCACGAAGCGATTGTCCTTGAGAGCCATACGCCTGGGTTGGGACGATTTCGTATGCGCGCCATCTTGCTGCGCCAGCCGTGTCCCCACGTCTGAGGGAGCGCGGCGTGCGACGCAGCGGCGTATATTTCCTGGCAAGTCCACTTCCTGACGATCCAAAGTGCCGCTGCGCTGCCTAGAAGGCGATTCGAGCGTCCATGCATTCAAGCTGACAGAAGCCGAGTGGGTGGATCTCAAGTATCGCAATGCCAAAGCGAAGCATCTGCGAATGGCATGCTGCGACCGCGGGGTTATTCTGAAGACTTCCAAGCTAGGGACCAGATTTTTCGCCCATGCGAAGCGGGGAGACTGCGCAACGGCGCCAGAGAGCGAACACCATCTGGCACTTAAAGCCATGGCCGCGCGGGTGATCGAGTCCTGCGGTTGGCATGTCGAAACGGAAGTTCGGGGAACTACGCCGGGGGGCATCCCGTGGATTGCGGATTTGCTGGCCACTCGCGGCCGGGCGAAGGTCGCCGTGGAAGTTCAGTGGTCGTCGCAAACGAACGAAGAGACGCTCTCCCGGCAGACACGTTATGCGGCGTCGGGAGTTCGAGGGCTATGGATGCTGCGGCAAGCCGGGTTCCCGACCACAAAGGACTTGCCCGCCGGATGCGTCGTACATGATGACACCATCGACGGTGACGACGCTTATCAGATCCTGATTCCGAACCAGTCGCTGTACTACACTGCCCACGACAAGCGCAATCCAAGGCTCTGGCACCAGGCGATGTCGGTCCGGGAGTTCATCCGTGCTGCCTTCTCCGGTCGGCTTAGGCACGGGCGAGAAACGCACGGGGGCAAAGGGAAGATGTTCGTCTGCGCGGACTGGGATCCGTGTAAGCGTTGCGGGTACTGGAACAGGCCGGTAGGGACAATAGGATTAAAGTTTGCTGGCTCTGAGTATTTCGGCGAGTTGGGGGTGAAGGACTTCGCCTACCATATGGAAGTCCTGCAGGAGTGGGGCGTTTCGGGACAGGACGGCATCTACATCGTTGACGGCCAGAACCTCTGTAAGAAGTGCGGGAAGGTGTATGAGGCGCCGGCGCGTGTGTACGTGGGCTTTCGGACAACCCGTGGCGGAAAGCGCCTCGTCGAAGCGGGCATTACTATTTCACCGGGCGCCGCGGCGGTGTTCAACAGCGTGTACGGGATGCACTGGCATGTCGCGCCGGATCCTGCTGCGTCCGGTCATGATAGAGCATCGCTTGATGCAAGTCAGCAGTGCATCCCGTGACAGCACTCTGGAGGACTAGCAAGTGAGCAGCGAGATGCGGCCTAACGAAGAAGGTCTCTCGCACCGCTGCGAAGCGCTGGGACTGAGCTATCGACAAGCAATGCGACTTGCCACGGCGGAAGCGCAGCTCGTCGTCGCCTCGGTCTCGCCTCAATGTCCCCGACCTCCATCTCGAACGTCGAAAGCCACCGCAAAGGTTGCGGATGGCGGCAGACCGGTCGCATACAGCAGCGGCAGCACCACCTGCAGGCGCTGGTTGGCGGACGTAGCCGGCAGGCGCGCGAGGTAGCCCGTGACGAAGGCCCACTGGTCCTCGGTCAGGCTGCGGCCCACGTCCAGCAGCTCCGGCTTGGCGCTCTTCGGCACGTGGATGCCCAGCCATGGATTGCCGGCCAGGTAGTTCTTGTCGTTGAGGTAACGGTACAGGTTGGCCAGCACGCCGACGGCATAGGACTGGGCGCGTGGATTGAGCGGCCCCTCAAACGGGCGCCACAGTGGGCTCCAGCGCTCGCGCGAGCGTGGCGCGCACCAGTTTGCCAACGGCGCCGCCAGGAAGTCGCGATAGGCCAGGCAATCGTCGGTGTCCATCGAGGACAGCGGCTTGCGCGGCGCCAGCAGCCCACAGCAGGAAGCGTTCGGCCTCCTTGCGGTAGGCGCGCTGGGTGTTCGACAGGTAGTGCAGCCCAGTCCAATGGACCCGGCACTGACACCAGATGGCTTGCCGGGTGTGTAAGGGACTTGCACCCGCAAGTGGGTGTGCCCTGCTGGGGGTGATCGTCCTTTTCCTGCAGATTGATACGGTTATTAGCAGCCGAGCCCCTTGTTGGCGCGGGTTGCAGCCCATCCGCCTGACCTTATTGCAGCCATCCGAGCACTTGTCGTACAGTTTTGTCCCGAACGACACATAACGAGAAGTGTAGATGTCGGCATTTTCGTATCGCTACGTTGGCAGGGAAGAGTTGCCCGTCCGCTTGACCGAATTTGACCTGCGGCAGTTTTTTCAGCTCACCAGTGCTGACATCGCGGCAATACGGGAGCGGTTTCGGGCCGACAGATACGCCGCGGTCGGCCTACAGCTCGTTTGCCTCCGGGCCTTCGGTCGGCCGTTGGACCGGTTTGCTGCTGTTCCGCGTAATCTCCTTCGGTACCTGTGCGAAGCTTTCTCAGCGCCGCTGCTGTCGATTGCCAGCCTGAAGACGCTGTATCAGCGACGCCCGACGTTGTACGAGCATCAGCAATGGGTCAAGGAGCACCTTGGCATCAAGCCGTTCGATGTCACCAGCCAGGCCGCTTTGCTGGAAATGCTCCGCGTGCAAGCCGCCGCAGCGGCACACGTGGATGAACTTATCACCACCACCCAGCGATGGCTCTACGATCGCTGCCGCCTCATTCCCGGCCAACGCCAGATCACCGACATGGCACGGCATGCATTTTCCGCCTACGAGGCGCAAATGCTCGCAGCGGTCAACCGCGCAGTGCCGGCGGCCACGCTGCAGCACTGCATGGAATCCGTCCGCAGTCCACGGGCTGACGGCTCTGCAACGCACCTCGAGTGGATCAAGGCGCCTTCCAGGCGCAACGGCCTCAAGAACCTCGCTGAAACGCTGGACAAGATCCGCTACCTGAAGTCCCTCGCTGTGCACGAGTGGAACCTGGATGACATCGCGTTGCCCAAACTGCGTGCCTATGCGCAGAAGGTGCAAGCAAGGCGCCCGGCCAAGACCAAAACACTGAAGGAGAGCACCCAGGCGCTTGAACTGGTGTGCTTTCTACGGATGAGTTTGCTGGAACTCACCGATATCGCGATGCACCAGACCAGTCGACGCAGCCAGGATTTGTTCCGACGCGCGGCCAGCACGGCGCAGTCGACGCACACCCGTTCTGCCATGGAAGACAGGCAGCAGGCGCTCAAGGCCAAGGCCGTTCTGCAAGACAAGAGCAAGTCCACCAATCAGCGAGTGGATGAAGCCCTGAAGCACCTGGCCATCGTCACCGACGCGGCGCAATCGAGCTTTGCGTCACACGTGCGCGCGGCGCTGACCGGTGATCCATCAGCGGGTTCACGCTCTGCTGTCGGGCCTGGAAGGCCTGGAGTTCGGCGGCAGGGAGAACGATCCCGGCTTTGCGAACCTCAAGGCGTGGCGCGACCTGCAGACGAGGAAGTTCAATGCTCTGCCAGGAGACTTTTCGGAGACCGGCGTTGGCACGGCGTGGCATGACCTCGTCCATGACCCTGACCCAAAGCGCGGCTATCAAGCCTTCGCTGCCTGCACGATGATGTCGCTACGAAATAGCCTGCGTCGGGGCGGCGTATGGATTGACCACTCGATGCGCTTTCGTGATGGCGACCAAATGCTCATCCCTGCCAAGGAGTGGGAGCGCGACCGTGCCAAGTATCTCGGGCTGTTGGGCCTGCCAGTCGCGGCTGATAGCTTCATCGAACAGCTACTGGATACGCTTCGTGCTGGCGTGGCTGCGGTGGCCGAGGCCTCCGCTCAAGGCAAGATCGAAATTGGAGACGATGGCATGCTTCACGTGCCGGCGATTGTGCCGCTGGAGCAGGACGATGAGCCGCGCCGCACACGCGACTTGATCTACAAGACAATCGGCGATGTACAGTTCCCGGACCTATTGCTGGAGGTCGACGCCTCGACCAATTTCAGCGAGGTGCTACTCGGGCACCGGGCGAAGTCCGTGGCCGAACTGCTGTCGACCTACGCGGCCTTGCTCGCCCATGGCACCGAGATCGATGCCAAGGGCATTGCTGCGATGATTCCCGGCATCGACACCGCTCAGGTGTCACTTGCCATGCGCGGGCTGGAGACTCATGGCCGTTTGCGCAGGGCCAACGAGGTAGTGGCTGAGTTTCAAGGAAAGATCCCAATAGCCACGCACTGGGGCACAGGAAAGAAGGCATCGGCCGACATGATGTCACTGGATGTTTCACGGCATCTGTGGATCGCTCGCGTTGATCCGCGCCGACGCACCTACGCGACCGGCATCTACACCCACGTGCTCGACAAGTGGGGCATCGTCTATGACCAACCGATCGTCTTGAACGAGCGTCAGGCAGGGGTTGCCATCGAAGGCGTAGAGCAGCACAACCGCAGCGAGGACCATATTCGCCTGTCGTTACTGGCAGTGGACACCCACGGCTACACGAACACCGCGATGGCCCTGGCCAAGGGCCTGAGTTTCGATCTATGCCCTCGGCTGCGCGATCTGGCAGAGCGCAAGCTGTACTTGCCTGCAGAGTTCAAAGTGCCGGAAAGCATCGAGCGTGTCACCACGAAGCGCTTGTCCTTGAGAGCCATACGCTTGGGTTGGGACGATTTCCTACGGGTGCTGGCATCGATCCGCATCGGCCGCATTAGCGCAGAACTCGCTATGCAACGGTTGGGCAGCGCCGCCCGGACCAACAAGGCGCACAAAGCTGCCGAGCATCTCGGCCGGCTGTTACGTAGCATCTTCCTGTGTGACTACGTGACCATTGAAGACTTCCGCCGTGAAATCCATACATTGCTCAGCCGGGGGAGTCGGTGCACCAGCTGCAGCGCGCGATCCATGCTGGCCGGGTACCACACGAACGCGGCCGGCGAGGCGATGAGATGACGGCGATCTCGGGGGCACACGCGCTTCTGACCAACATCGTACTGGCGTGGAACACGCACCGCATGAACGATGTCGTCGAGCGACTTCGCAAGGGGGCACAAACATCGAGGACGCTTGGCTGCGCCGCATGGGGCCGGGGCATTCCGGACACATCAACTTCCGGGGGATCCTCAGCTTCGGAGTCGAGCGCTACATTGACGCGCTGATCCAAGGCCGTGGCGCAACAATCCGACAGGCTATGGCATGACCGCAACATCAAACGCCGCAGAGCAAAATCTGCCACAGATTGGCACACCGAAGTGGCTCGAGGCCGAAATACGGCAGTACCTTCGCAGCGGCAGCTACGACAGCAGCTTCGCAGGCTGGCCAGGCATACTTTGTCGACGTTGCACAAAAAGCGAGACAGCGCCTGCTGACCGCGTACCAATCGGCAAAGAAAGGACGGTGCAGTGCGAAGCGAAGGATCGCTAAGTCATTGTTCTAGAACGTCTTTTTAAGCCTGACCGTATCAATCTGCTGCAAAAGGACGATTACCCCTATACCGGCGAGTGATCGAAGTCTCCCGACATCAAGACAATCTGGGGCGTCTAGTTCAAGGCTGCAACCACAACACCATGCCACAAATTATCGAACACATCGACGCCATCGCCCGCTGCAAGCAGCGCGATGTGTTGTACCTGACCTTCTTCGAGGATGGAGACGGACGCCCCGTGGAGCTGGACTGGCAGGAGAACGAAACGCGGCAGATGGTGATTGCCTGGCTGACCGCGAACGGCCACGCATGGACGCCGTGCGGAGAGATCGCCAACGAACGGCGAATCCAGGGCTACCGTGGCTCCATCTATATCGATACGCCTTTCGATCAGGCGGATCCGGCATACCAGGCGCTCATAGGGTTCCTGGAGCATCCGGATGGCAGTCTGCGTTTGCCGCAGATGCGATTCTGGGCGCTGTCGCTTCGGCTTGCTATGAAGAATGCGCACCATGATGACCCGGGCTTCTGGGAACGGTGGGCGGAAGATTTCTGACTACCGGCAACGCCTTACGGATTGGAAGACGACGATGAGCGGCAATGGATGGTCCGACACCTTGGTACAGCAAACGCGCTCGACGCTTCAGACGCTGCCGCTCACGCCAGACGGCTATGTCGCGCTGAAGCACATCGATGGGGCGTTCGGCAGAATTTCCCTGAGCGATCTTGTGGTCGGCCGGTTTACGGTGGAGGACAGGGCCGACGGAGAGAGGCGCGAATATGCGTCCATTGACGCGCTGATTGCCGCCGGTTGGGTGATTGACTAGGGTGAACCGGCATGGCTCGGCCACCGCGCCGCCTTCATGGAAGAAACTGGATAGCTTCAAGCAAGATGTCCGGTTTACCGACAAACATCTTGACCGGACGGACAAAATGATTGTCGCCGCCCAGCCGTATCCACGCTGAGGAACGGCCATTCACACTTCCATGATGGCGGATCGCCTAGCGCTACATCGTGTTAGAGCCCGTTTGATAATTCCAGGATGGGCGATTCTGCGTAGCAGCAGCCCGCCCATGGCGATATAGACCATGGCCTCGGATACATCAGTACGCCGCTCGTAGTCACTGACCAGGCGACGCCAGCGAGTCATTCAGCCGAAGGTACGCTCCACCAGCTAGCGCCGGGGCAGCACTGCGAAGCCAACCTGATCCTCATGACGACGCTCAATTTCACCACCACAACACATCCTCTGCCCAGCGGAAGATTCCCCCGATCCGCTTTCCGACTCCGTCCCATATTCGCTGGCCAATGCTTCTGGCCATGTCGACAGCCTTGCGGAAGACGCCCTTCGCTGTTGCGCAGACCTTGGTCACTACGGCCCGGACTACGCCGATAATGGCGCGCGGCAGGCTCTGAACAGGAATCCCGGTTGCCGCGGACATCAACTCCAGGGCTGTGTGGGCGGCAATGACAATGGCGAATCCCACCGGCATGATCGTGGCACCGGCAATCTTCATCGATGCATTGATACCTTCGGTCAATATCCGGGTGGCCACCCTTGCGTTGGGCGAGGCAATGGCCTTGGTCGCCCTCTTGGCCATCGCCGCTGCCACGCGCTTGGCAAGTCGATACAACAATGAACGTGGATCGAGCAGATCGCTGAGTGTCCAGGAATGCGTAAGTAGCGTGTTCAATGTGACGCGCGACAATCGATGCACATCGTAGACAAACTTCGCCGCCCTGTTTACCTGACGACTTGAGTGCCATCCCGTGACGCACCAAGTGACAAAGTGCTCGCAGTTGTTGAGGATGACGTTATAGAGCTTCTCACCCAGCCGACCCAGCGCGCGGGCAATGCTGGCAGTTCGCCCAAAGCGACGCTTTTCATATACCCGGACTTTGACCTCACCTCCGGTATCGCCGACAAAGACATGCATGGGAACGACTTCGATCTTGCCCATCAGATCGTCAGGCGAGTGCCCGGAATACTGGATTACCTGACTATCGCCGAGATACAGGCCGTGGTGCGAGTATCCGAGACGCCGGACGTAGATGTGGTCTCCACCTTTGAGTTCGTAAACAGTCGCCATATCTTCCAAAGAAACCGTTGGTTTATCTGCCATCGAATTATCGGACGCAAGACAGACAAACTTTAGGGTGTCACATTGCGAGGCTTTGGCGGGACACTACATAATTCATGGCGCGATCCTATCCCGCAGCAATTCCACCGCCCCCTGTTGTTGCTGAATTGTAGGCGGCACTGCCAAGAGATCGAGTTTGACCATACTACCGAGACGTGACAGAAGGGGGCATCGAGCGCCGGATTGGCCAATGGCTGCTACGGTTGAATCATCAGCTAAGAGCGGCCACTGGGCCAACCGAAGATGTGGTTTTCATCTCTGGACATCTAGTTACGCTAGAGCGGGGGACTCGCGAATGTTCCGGACGGCTCCTCGTGGTCGCTAAACCCAGCGAGAGGATAGAACGTCAACGCCCGCTTTCGGCTACATTTCTGTCGGTCAGGGGGCAATAACGAAGGAGTGAAGTCGGTATCGGCCGCTGCACACCTTCCGGCGGCCGTCCAGACCGGTCACCGACGTGAAACGCATCCGATAGACTTACATTCTCGCAACAAGGCCGGCTTCTAATCATCTTCGGGCTTAGTGGTCGCCGCTATATGCTATTGTTTTTCCTTTCGGCGGAAAGCCATGCGGACAAACTTGAGTCTCGAGCGAATCCACTTGCTGGTCACGGAGCGCTTCCCGGCGCTGGCATGTGAAAAGAACAGCGTCAGCACCAGTTACTTCCTGGGGTCCAAGAGCAGCAGAAACCGGATTTTCCGGCTGAAGCCTGCCGGCCGGATGCTGCTCGACCTAAAACTTGCCGAGTCCCAGGCGTCGGAAGGCATTCGTTCTCTGGATCTGGTTGAGTCAGAGGACGCTCTAGCCGCATTAGTTGAAAACGAGATCAAGCTGTTGCAAAGCAAGCCCGCGCCAGAGCGAGCGACTAGGCGGCCTGCAACACGTCATCCCCGGACGAGCATCTCAAACCTTCCGAACTACAGCAAAGCTGTCCCGTTCGACTATGAACAGAACGTGAATGGTGTTCTGAACAGCCATCTACTCTACCTCTGGGAGATTCGGTCGGCCGACGGCGCCCTGATCGGCAAGTATCTCGGCAAGGCGCAAGGCCACTACCGGCCCCTGACATGGTATGGCATCCGGGTTGTCGGGGTAATGGCGGGAGCCCAGGGGCGCACGATTCACCATGCCCTGGTGGACGCCGCAATTGCCCGCCACAAGGTCAAAGTGACACTTCTGTGTAACGCCCCGGATAAGGACACGCTTGCCGTTTGGGAGAATCACGCGATTGCCGCGATTTCCTGCTTTGGTGACCACTCATCGCAACTCAACGACACCCGCGGCCGCCTTATGCCTGCCAATGAAGTCCCGGCGGAACTCTCTGCCGCCCTGCGCGTGGTCGCCGGCCGGCTGCAATAGTCATGAGTAAGTTTTCGTCAGCGATGGTCCATGGTCGGACTTCGCTTCTCGTCACCGCAGGGTGCAAGAATCATGCATGAAAGAACATTCTACACACGCGACCAGGTGAAATTGATAACTGACGCGTACAAGCA